>VGIQ01000039.1 GCA_016867835.1 Calditrichota bacterium
ACGCAGAAACGACCGGACATAGTCCGGCGGTTCTTCAAAGCTCCCAAGGTCGCCTATGCCGCCTGAATGTGTCTATAATAAAATGACCCCATTAATAACTTGAAATGTCACCCGGTTTAATGACTTTTCGCAAGATATACTACAGCGGACTACTACCATTTAGAATGCGAATTGCGCATAGTTTTTTCCCGATGATGCGCCGTATATTCGTTTATGAGAGAGCAATATCGCTAAGAGCGACGATCGCGCTTGGCTATCGAGTTAACCTGAAACAGCCAAGGACCTTCAATGAAAAGATCCTATACCGCAAGTTGTTTAAATCGGATGATAGGCTTCCTGTCATTACCGATAAAGTCTGCGTTCGCGATTACGTTAGCGGAGCTGGATACAATGATATACTAAATGAAATCTATGGCGTATTCATGGATTCAAGGGACATCGACATCGACAAGTTACCAGACAAATATGTGATTAAGGCAAATTATGGAAGCGGCTTAAATATCTTCGTTTCCGATAAGAATAAGATGAGCAGAGACGAAATTCATGCGAAATGCACTTATTGGATGAAGTCACAAGAGCAAATTCTCGCAAACGCTACCGAAGTACATTATCGTGCAATCACACCTCGTCTTCTCGTAGAACGATTTCTGTCCAATCCTGAGGGCGATGAACTGAACGATTACAAAATATACTGTTTTCATGGTGTACCACACTTTATCAATGTGCATACAAAGCGGAGAGGACTTCCGATTAGTCTTATATTCGACACGACCTGGCAGCCAGCATCATTTTCAATCTATAATCGTCCTATAAGGATCGCAATCCACCCCCCTAGCGCTTTAGATCGTATGCTTGAAATTGCTTCACATCTCGCGTCTGGCTTCGACTTTTTACGTGTCGATCTTTACGCATTAAACTCAGGAGAGGTTATATTCGGTGAACTGTCCTACAACCCGGCAGGTGGCATTGCTTGTTTTTTTCCGAGGATATATGACCACCGTATTGGAGACTTGATGTGAACGTCAAGTTACTCGCATCTCAGATAAACAGGCGGCCAAGAGCAAAGGCATTGCAGACTAATGCTCGAGCAGAAATTGGTCAGAAGAAGTGGATTGTGTTACTGATTGTCTTGCTTTCACCTCTGGCCGGCCATTTGCTGAGAAAGATTCTCCCAGGTAATCCCGCAATCATCGAGGGAATATCGATAGTGCCTGTTGCCGTCTTTGGCATTTGGTCACTTCAGCAGAGACGCAAACTTCCAATGTGGATTGCGGGTCCACTAGTTATTTGGGCCGCAGTGCAATTTGTTTATGTTATTGTAGGGGGGATTGTTGCCGATCCCCGTGTTGCAGTCAGCGCCTTCGGATTGCGCATTCTTCCGCTCGTTCTTGCACAGGTTGCCTATGTATGTATAGAGGATCATAGAGATTTGAGGAAATTGTTGCTTGTGCTTGGGATTATGACGCCTTTTATGGCGGGAATATCAGTTTATGTTTCGATATTTGGTGACATGGCTCTTCCTACTATTCTTAGACCGGTGTCTATTATAGAGGAATTTGGCATTACCACGCTTAAGGGGTACTATTACACATCAACTGGTCTCTTTACAACCCCAACACAATTGGGATATTATGGATTTTCAGTGTTTATTATCACCCTTGCGCTGATGTTTAGACCCCATGAAAAATCACGGATATTGCTTTATGCATACTTAGTTTTTGGATTTATAATCCTCTACCTTAGTGGTCGAAGGATAATGACCTACAATGCAATTATATTGCTAATATTTACACTATCCTTCAAGCGTAACCGTATGACTATCATCACCTTGGGATTTCTTGGAATATTGCTATTGCAATGGATTGATGATAATACTGCCTTACTAACAACAAACGCTGATAAAAGGCTAGCCTACCTCATAAGACCAGACAATCCTGAAGAGAGTCTTGATGAGACTCTTGCGACGAGAGTCAAGAAGTATGGATGGGATAGGACATTAGCCGTATTGTCCGAAACCCCATTCGGAAGCTACCTCGGTAAATACGGACCAGAGGGGCGTACTTTCGCCGGTGTTAAATATAGTCAAACTGATTTCGGCTCAGTCATTGAAACCGGAAGCAACCAACTTGCTGCTGAGATGGGCATTATTGGAGCACTATCCATGCCAATATGCATGCTATATATTATCTACCAGATATTCAATCGATCAAAGGTCACGATAAATAGAAATACAATTAATGTGCTGAACCTTGCTTTTGCACTGCTGTTATTTGTTTTTTTGATAAAAGGTGGTACTTTTGCCGCAGGCTACCAAGTATCTGCTTTTTTTTATTGGGCGATTCCTGGTCTTTGCGCCAGCTTAATCTACGAAATTAGACCTAATACTAAGCCTGTAGCAAATAGATTAATCGGATCAAGACAAATTTATCAAAGAGTAGGTCGTAATGGGAAATTATAATTCAGTATGATAGAACACAATCACATACCCGTTGAAGGCAGACCCACTTATGCACTAATCGACTGTGAGGCTCTTAGGCAAAATCTCGATCTTGTGCGTCAACTTGCCAACGGTCGCAAGATAATGGCTATCGTCAAAGCAGATGCATATGGGCATGGTATGGTGGGGATTTCGCGAGAGTTAATAAGCGAGAGGGTTGACTTTCTTGGTGTAGCGATGCTGGATGAAGGGCTTCGTCTTCGCCGCCAGGGAATTACCCACCCAATTCTCGTGTTGGGTGGCATGCTTGAAGGTCAGTTTGAAGCCGCAGTGAAGAATAACCTCGACTTAACAATCTCATCTCGCGAGCAAGTTGAGCCTCTTGTTAGAGTTCTTGACAGCCACGACATGCAGGCTCATATCCATATAAAAATCGACACCGGAATGGGGCGCTTAGGCGAGCCTTGGACTTCTGCGCCCGATTTCTTTCATTCTGTTGCTTCGCACAGCCGTATCGAAGTTCGGGGACTTTATACACATTTAGCGACGACCGAGTCGCCCGATCCTGAATTAATGTTGAAGCAAATTGATCGATTTTCAGGAGTCATTCGCGATGCAGAAAGTTGTGGGATCTATCCTGAGTATATCCATCATGCCAATAGCGGAGCTTTGCTTCAATCAATCCACCATCCTTCACTCGAGGTGTCAAACATGGTTCGCCCCGGAATAATGTTATATGGATATCCGCCCGCCGCAGAAATGGAAAATCAGTTTGATTTGCAGCCTGTAATGACTCTTAAGAGCCATGTCGTCTTTTGCAAAATACCACCTGAAGGGATGAGTGTCGGTTATGGCGGTACGTATCTTAGCAAGGGTGAAAAATATATAGCAACATTGCCGGTCGGCTATGGCGACGGCTACCCCCGGCGATGTGGGAACCGCGCTTATTTGTGCCTGAATTCCCAACGAGTACCCGTGGTGGGCAATGTCTCAATGGATATGATTACAGTCGAAATCGATCAAGCATTTCTTGGCGATGAGGCAATGATATTCGGCCGCTCGAACGGGCAGTCCCTTTCGCTTTGGGAGTTGGCACAACAACTCGATACAATCCCTTACGAAATTCTCTGTGGGATCGCCCCTCGAGTCCCCCGGTTATTTATCAACAGTCGTGTTCAAGAGCAATACCGAGAAGATAGAGACTATCAATGATATATCCGTCACTAACCGATTCATATCAAGGTCTTCAACATGTCTGATAATGGAAAACACCTTTTTGACAGATTATTTGAGACTGCTCGCACGCTCCATTGGCCGATTTGGGCGCTTCGCCATCGGGAGGGATTACCGCTGTTTCGCGCGCTCCGTATGATCAGTCTCGGATTCATGCCGCGCAGTTATATTTTTTATAACTTTGCTCAGCATAAATCTACCAACTACCTCACTGATTTTCAACATATGGTCAGAGGTTATCGAATCGCACCGAGTCTTCGGATATATGCGGACAATAAACTTCTGTTAGAGAATCTGATTAAAGAGCGTATAAAAACACCTGAAACAATAGCACTGATATTTGGTAATAGACTCGTCGCCATTATGTACTGCGATAGAATCAAAAGGGCTGATGATTTGTTACAGATTGCCGGGGAAGGTAATGGATTGGTTCTGAAGCCGATCGACTCTGCCAACGGCGAAGGGGTGCATATTATTTCACAGGAAGGTGACAATTGGCTGTGGGATGGCACAGCGATGCATGCTGCGAGTATTGTTAAGTTGATTCATTCCTTGCGTGGGCATATGGTTCAACCAAGAATCAAACAAGCATCCTTTTCCGCAGCGCTCTATCCGCGAACGACCAACACAATTAGATTTCGCACACTAATCGACCCGCATGATGAGAAGGCTTATCTGCACGCTGCTTCGTATCGTATTGGAACAGCTTCTTCATACCCGGTTGACGCTTCGGTAGGGTTTATTGTCGCCAATATCGATCTTAAGACCGGCGTTCTCGGTCCTGGAAAAACCTATATTAAAAAGCCACCGCAATTGCTGACCTTCACTACCCATCCTGAAACCGGCGCCCCCATTGAGGGAGTGCATATTCCCGGCTGGCAAAAGATGGTTAGCGATGTAGTTGCGCTCGCAGAAAGCCTTAGTTTTATCCCCCTGCTCGGATGGGACGGCATTGCAACCGACGATGGCATCTGTATTATAGAAGCGAACTACAATCCCGGAATCATGACAGTTCAAGTTGATCACGGTGTATTGGAAGACGAACGCGTCCGGCGATTCTATACCCACTACGGAGTAATATAATGCAATGACGATTCCGAGCGCTGCTAATGTTAAAATATCTCATCTTGCGAGCGACCCGGAATTCACCTTCCACCGATGGGATCCTGACGACGTAAATGTGGTGAGTGAATTCCTGCCAGTTTTTTATGCCGCTTTCGGCACGCCGCAGGTTGCCTCAACTGACATTTTCCTTTGGAAGCACCGGGATAATCCTGCGGGAAAATCCATCGTCTATTTTGCTTGCGAGAATGTCTCTAATAAAGTCGTTGCAGTCCGGACCTTTGTGCCGCGTGTTCTCATTTGTAATGGTGTGTCCTATCCCGGCTACGAAGCATGTGAAGCATCGACGCACCCTAACGTCGCCCGTCGAGGTCTCTTCACGATGCTAATGAAACGCTGTCTCGAGGATGCCGAACTTGCAGGAGGATATTTTCTCTATGGGTATCCCAACTTCAACAGCCGTCCTGGATATTTGAAAGTCGGCGCGCGCGATATCGGCGGCATCAAACTGCTTTTGAAGCCGCTGAATTACCTTAATCTGATTGGCGCGATCTTGCGAGGAAGGAAGCGTCTTGGTCGAATGACGGCGGTAAATGTCAGCGAGGGGAGCAAATCGCAAGTGCGCGACATTCCTCCCGACTTAGGTTCGCTCCTTCAATTAAGGGAAGATTGGCGCGACATTTGGGCGGGGAAAAGGTGGGTTGAATTGCTCGAACATCGTCTTTGGCGCCATCCGTTTCATTCTTACCATCTGATTGATTTCGGTGCCGGCTGCGCGGTCCTTCTACCAGGTATGCGAGGTCCATTGCGCGAAATGAGGATCGTGGACATCTACCTTCGCGACATCGAATCCGCCGCGGTTGGAAACAGACTTGTCAAGGAGATTAAACGTAGATTTCGGATGGACTGCATCACGGCCTATATGACGACCTCGCACCCGCATTATTCAGTCTTGCATTCGGCCGGCTTCCTTCATGCTCCTTCGGATGGATCATTCTATACTTACACATTTAAGAACTGCCCGCCGGAACTTGCAGCGAAGCCTTGGGCTATCAGCGGCCTTGATTACGATACCCAGTGAGCGGTATAGCTTCCAAGAGGCTGCTTGCCGCCGTAGCAGGTCCATTCACCAGATTGTGCGGCGGCAGGATATTCAATTTCCACAGTGTTCATCCAACACATAGACTGGCGCATCGCCCCGATATTTTTCGCCAAGCAGTTGGTCTATTGCTGGCGTCCGGCAGAGAAATCGCCACGATTGCCGAGTTGGGTGATCGTTTGCGGCAGCATGAAGATGTCGGTTCCTGTCTGGCGATTAACTTCGACGACGGTTATGCAGACAACGTTGAGATTGCGCTGCCCATCCTCGTCGAATTCGGCGTCAAAGCCACATTTTTCATTGCCGCAGGCTGCATTCAGGCTGAGAAATGCGTTCCCGGTGGTGATCACCATTTTTACGACGATCTGCCAATGATGTCCATTGCACAACTTCGAGAGTTGCAGCAGGCAGGGATGGAAATCGGGAGCCATACCTTTAGTCATCGCTATATGCGAAATGACTCCCCGGAAATAGTCGAGTGGGAACTACGTGCGAGCAAGCAGTGGTTGGAAGACAAATTGGGAACCGCAGTCACCTCCTTCGCCTTTCCCAATGGCGAGGTGCCCCATAAATCTCGCGAGGTGCTGATTGCTACTGGATATCATCAAGCGGTTACTATGCAGTGGAACACGATCCAGCACAATACCGACCCCCTATTTATGCCTCGACAGATCATGGATCATTACGACTCACTTAAGGATGTAAGAGATAAACTTAACGGCAAGCGCGACTATATGCGATTCGTTCAGATGATCTCGTCTTATCACCGAAGAAAAATCGCCGTGTGAGGATTTTGGTTGACACGCTACCGAGGTGGAGCGGTGGAATTCTCGCCCATTTAAGGGGCGTATTTGGAGCAGATCATCTGCCGGACGACGTCGAAGTATTTCTGATAGGAACATCACGTTTACGTGACGCTATCGGAACCATTGATAGTCACGTTGTATTTGTCACTTTAGATGAAATGCCAGAGAGTCCGATTAGAATGCGTTTATGGCGTGAACACCGACTGCCGGATATATTCAGGCGCATGCAACCGGATATCCATTTCGGAGTGCAGGGAAATCTGGTCCCTTCAAGTATGCATGCGCTACGCAGTGTCATAATGTCACGTAATCTACAGCCTCATCTTTCAGTAGAACGCCGCCGACTACCGATCCTGAGCCGGGAGCGCCTGAGACTTGAATTGCTAAAGATGCTCTATCGCAAGACGTATCGTAAAGCTGACGGGATCATATTCCTATCCCAGTTTGCCAGGGAAATCTCATTGTCTGAAGGATTAGGCAATGCGGAAGCAGTGGTAATTCCCAATGGGCTATCGGATGCCATTCGCAAAGCGCCGGTCCGCGGGCATCTTACGTCTCCCGTCAGGCTTCTCTATGTCTCCGACTTTAATGAATATAAGTTCCAATGGGAGGTCGCACGTGCCGTCGATATGCTACGTCGTCGCACCAACATTGAAATTCATCTGCACCTTGTTGGCGGTAAGTCGCGGATCGGATGGCGGATTTTCGAGCGGGCGCTTACTGAATTGCGCCATCCCGACTGGATTACGGTAACGGAGCGCGTGAGCCCTGATAAGATGAATGACGTCTATCACAACGCCGATCTTTTTATTTTCGCATCCTCTGTTGAGACTTTTGGAAACGCTCTAATCGAGGCTATGGCAGCAGGACTTCCAATTGCTTGCAGCGATAAGCGTCCAATGTCCGATATCCTCGGCTCAGGAGGCGCATACTTTAATCCTGAAAATGCCGCTTCCATTGCCGATGCTGTTGAGCCGCTGCTCCTAAATGACGATGTCCGTTTTGCAAATGCCACAAGCGCCTACGAAAGGGCATTGTCATACACGTGGAAGAGGACTGCCGACCAAACCTTCGCTTTCCTGCGTAAGATCGCTGTTAAATGAGCACTTTGCCTGGTGGACGTAAAAGAAGGTTTATTCCCGATCTGATAATCCTGAACCAGAGCGCCGGTCAAATGGTCGCCGACCTGATTCTCGAACTCGTTCAGCGGAACAGGAAGGTCGCAATCCTAACCGGAGACCGAACATTTCTCCCCGGCATCGATCCAAAGATGGTCAACGTCTTATATGGAATCCCTTACCGGAGGGGCAATTTCCCCCTTCGGCTGAGCACATGGTTACTTTTCTCCCTGCATGCCTTCTTCTATGTATTACGTTTTCCACTTAGAATTCCGGTGATGACTTATTCCAATCCACCGTTTCTTCCCTGGATAGCATTGTTGCTTCGCTGGATGCACCGAAGCCCGTTTGCGGTATTGATTTGGGATATCTACCCCGATGTAATCGTTCAAATGGGGATTGTGAGCGCGAGCAACCCGCTAACGCGACTTTGGAAGTGGGCAAATCGCCTCGCTTATTCAAGATCGAGTGTCATATTCACCATCGGGCACAGGATGGCAGACAGGCTTGCCCGACAGATTCCGCGAGATTCATCGGTTTCGCTTCATGTAGTACAACTTTCCACAGATTTAGAGATGTTTCGCCCCTTGGCAAAGAACGAGAACCGTTTCGCTATTGCCCATGGTCTGGTAGAAAAATGTGTGATCGCCTATTCAGGCAATATGGGTATAGGTCACGACCTGGAGTCTATGATCGAGGCAGCATATCGACTTTCTGACCGCACCGATATCCAATTCTTATTCATCGGCGGCGGGCACAAATGGGAGATGATCAGCGGGCGTTTGAAGCAACAACCCGCGCCGAACGTAACGCTGCTGCCTTGGCTTGAGGTTAGTGAGACGCCCTATTCGTTTGCTTCGGCCGACATATTCCTCGTCTCGCTCGAAAGCGGGATGGAGGACCTTGCGATACCCAGCAAGACTGTCTCCGCACTTGCAGTCGGTGCTTACATTGTCGCTATAATGAATGCGGGATCGGAACTCGACGAGTGGTTCAACAAATTCCATTGTGGCGAGCGCGTCCCCCCTAAATCACCTGAAGTTCTCGAACAGACCATCAAGAGGCTGGCGGATGATAGAATTGACCTTGCTGAGGCAGGAAAACGGGCGCGGAAGGCTGCCGAGGAACTGTTCGACAGCAGACTTCGCGCCACCGAACTTGCCGGTATTCTCGATTGCAACTTATTGAATAAAATTGGAAATTGAATGAAACCTGATCGTTCTGCACGTATCCTTGTAACCGGCGGAAAGGGATTTCTTGGCTGGCATCTCTGTGAGCGGCTGAGGTTAGACGGCTATCAAAATGTTATTCCACTTTCAATCGAGGATTGTGATCTCTCTATTGCAGCGGAGGTAAATGCCTGCTTCAAACTCACCAATCCAGATGTTGTGATTCATCTTGCAGCGGCCGTGGGTGGTATCGGTGCGAATATTGCCCAAGCTGGCTACTTTTCCTATGCCAACACAATAATGGGCGCAAATATCATCGAGGCGTGCCGTATATTCTCGGTCCGTAAACTCGTCATCATCGGAACGATATGCCTTTACCCTGAGGATGCGCCGATTCCCACCCCTGAGAAGTCTATGTGGGATGGTTTTCCTGCGCTCGATACCGCTGCTTATGGTATCGCAAAACGCAATCTATGGGTGATGAGTTGGGCTTATAGAAAGCAATATGGCTTGAATTCGATCTTCCTGATACCGACGAACCTATACGGACCGGGAGATCATTTTGAACCAGACAAATCGCATGTTATAGCAGCGTTGATCCGTCGCATGTCAGATGCTACAAGAAATAGTCTGCCCGAAGTAGTCGTCTGGGGTGATGGAAGTGCTACACGGGATTTTCTCTTTGTAACCGACGCCGCCAATGGCATTGCATTAGCTCTCGAGCACTATAACGACGAGCGCCCGCTTAACCTCGGCAGTGGTTGCGAAACATCCATCAGAGAACTTGCTATTCTCATTGCGCGAATTTCCCATTATGAAGGTCGAATTGTATGGGACCAGACCAAGCCGACAGGAGCGCCCCGAAGATTTCTCGATGTTTCACGCGCAAACAAGGAAATAGGTTTTATCGCGGCGACCCAACTCGATGACGGGCTTAAGCAGACCATCGAATGGTTCGCCCTCCAATCAGAATTTCAACCGAAAGGTGATTTGTGAATCAGGACAATCGTGTCTGTATTATGGGTATGGGGTATGTCGGATTGACGCTTGCCACTGCCATGGCAGATCGCGGATTCGAAGTAGATGGCATTGAAGTCAATCCCACAATATTAGGCAAACTCAATCAAGGCGGTGCACACTTTTATGAACTGGGACTTGACGTTATGCTGCGTCGTGGAATGAGGAGTGGCAACCTCCGCTTTTCCGGAAAAATCCCCCAAAAGGAAGCCCACGACCTCTACATCATTACAGTCGGAACTCCGCTCGACGCAAGACACGAGCCTCGACTCGATATGGTGGAGAACGTCGCGCGAGAGATTGCCGCCAATATGCGCGACGGCGCAATGGTGATACTTCGCTCAACTGTTCGTATCGGCACCACACGTAAAATTGTGAAACCCATCCTCGAGGCCACCGGTAAGTCATTCAATCTCAGCTTTTGCCCCGAGAGGACGATAGAAGGCAAGGCACTGGAAGAACTCTTCCAATTACCACAGATAGTTGGCACCGACGAACGTGCAACCGTGATTCGCGCTGCAAATATCTTCCACCGCCTCACTTCATCGGTCGTGCCAGTTACAAGTTATGAATCGGGAGAATTGATCAAGTTGCTCGACAACTCCTACCGCGACCTCTTTTTTGCTTTCGGCAATGAAGTGGCGTTAATGGCTGAGAGCCTGGGGATCGATGGACGAGAGGTTATTTCTGCGGCGAATCAGTTCTACGTCCGCACCAACATCGCGCTGCCCGGCTTTGTCGGAGGGCCTTGTCTCGAGAAGGACCCCCACATTCTGGTCCACTCTATGAAGGACTACAACTTCATCCCGCGCCTGGTCCAACTCGGCAGACGCACCAACGAAGAGTTAGTTACGCAGGTGTTTCACAAACTTGACGGCTGGCTTGTGAACCGTCACAATCCGACAATATCACTTCTTGGCCTCGCGTTCAAGGGCCAGCCCGATACCTCAGACCTGCGTGGTTCGATAGCGCTGAATTTCATTGAGATGATCCGCAACACCTATCCCAAAGCCCGCATTAAAGGACATGACCATATTGTCCCGCGCGAAGACATCGAGCGGCTCGGGATCGAATGTGTGTCCGAGGATGAGGCATTTCGCAACACTGACGTGGCAATGATCCTCAACAACAACAGACGCTATTCATCACTTGACATCGAAGCGATGGCGACATTAATGAATCGCCCGGGATTGATATACGACGTCTGGAATATCTTCACTCCATCAATTGTACTTCCTGCAGGGATCAAATATCATGCCCTCGGCAAAAAATAATCGCATTCTCGTTACCGGGGGCTCGGGCTTTCTCGGCTCTTATCTCGTCAAGGCTTTGGTCGATCGCGGTGACCTCGTTCGGATTCTGGACAACAACTTCCGTGGCTCCGCATCGAAGTTGGGGCACTATATGGAACAAGTCGAGTTCGTCGAAGCGGATATTCGGGATGCAGGGAGCGTCAAAGCCGCAATAGAGGGGATCGATACAGTTTGTCACCTTGCCTTCATCAACGGGACGCGCTATTTCTATGAACAGCCGGAACTGGTCCTTTCGGTTGGGCTTATTGGCACACTGAATGTGCTGGAGGCTTGTAAGGAGGCTGGTGTCGCCAACTACATATTTGCTTCGAGTTCGGAGGTCTATCAGACACCGCCTTATGTCCCCACCGATGAAAGAGTGCCGATGTCCATCCCCGATCCGACTAATCCGCGCTATTCTTATGGTGGATCGAAACTCATCGGCGAAATTCTATCCTTCAATTTCGGCCGGGGACGATTCCGAACTGTTGTCTTCAGGCCGCACAATGTTTACGGTCCGGATATGGGCTACGAGCATGTCATACCCGAACTTGCGGTCAAGATATCCCGGTTACTCCAAGACTATCCAACCGGCGAAATCCCTTTGCCTATTCAAGGAGACGGAAGAGAGACTCGTGCTTTCTGCCATGTGCGCGACTTTACCGATGGCCTCTTGCGCGTGATCGACAAGGGTGAAGACCAGAATGTTTATCACATCGGTGTGGATAACGAAGTCAGCATTCTCCAACTGGTATTGCAGATTGGCAGGGCGCTGGGACGTGACATCCGCGTCATCCCCGGCGAGATTCGCCCCGGTGGCACTCCCCGCCGCTGTCCCGACATCACCAAACTTCGTGGGCTTGGCTACAATCCGGTTGTGTCGCTTGAGCAGGGCGTTACGGAGACAGTGCAGTGGTATCTAAAGGCGATGGCTGGATGAGCAACCGGGCGACAAGCGACTATGAAACCGTCCGCCCCCCCGTCTGGAGCCGATCCTATTGGCTCGCCAAGCGGGCTTTCGACCTGACGGCTGCGCTGATGGCGCTGATTGTCCTGTCGCCGCTGATCGCCATCCTCGCGGTAATGGTAAGGGTCAAACTCGGCTCACCTGTCATCTTCAGTCAAATACGTCCAGGACAGTTCGAAAGGACTTTCACGCTTCATAAGTATCGCACGATGACCAATGCGACCGACAGTGAAGGACGTCCGCTGCCCGACGCCGACCGCCTCACCCCTTTCGGGCGCTTCCTCAGAAAGACCAGTCTTGATGAGTTGCCCGAATTGTGGAATGTCGTGAAGGGCCAGATGAGCCTCGTCGGGCCCAGGCCGCTGCTGGTCGAATATCTACCCTACTATACCGAACGCGAGCGCATCCGGTTTCAAGTGCCTCCCGGCATCACCGGGATTTCCCAGATCTCAGGCCGAAACCTCCTAAACTGGGACGACCGGCTCGAACTCGACGTGCAATATATCGAGCGAGCGTCTTACCTCACCGACCTCAAGGTGCTCTTTAGCACGGTTGGCGCTGTCCTCTTCAGCCGCGGCGTGGCGACCGATTCCCGCCAGGTTGAACCTTCACTCGCAACCTTCCGGTCCGGATTGAAGCAGGAAATCAGTTTCTCATGAACGTTCTTTTCACTTGCGCCGGTCGCCGCAATTACTTATTGCAGTATTTTCGTGAGGAACTTCCGTCTGGCAGCAAGATTATCGCCGCAGACGCAAGCCCTTTTGCGCCGGCGCTCGCGGACGCAGATATAGGTTATATCGTTCCGGAATCTTCGAGCGACAATTATATTGACATTTTGCTTGATATATGCATGAGGGAGCGGGTGGCATTACTGATACCCTTGAACGATCTGGAACTTCCGATATTGGCTGAAGCACGGGATCGTTTTCTTTCGCTTGGAACATTCCCGTTGGTTTCCGAGCGAAGTGTCATCGATATTTGTGGCGACAAGTATGTTACAGGTGCATTTTGTGCGCGTAATGGAATTAACTATCCCCACACGATGCTCGATATTGATGAGACGCTGGCTGCTCTGGAAAAAAACATTGTTACTTTTCCACTTATTATAAAGCCGCGTTGGGGAAGTGCTTCGATCGGCATACAGACTGCAAAGGATCTTAAAGAACTTGGGACTTCATATGCGCTTGTAAAGCGACAAATTGAGTCCTCGCTGCTTAGGCACTTTGGCGACGGTCGGACTGAAAGCAATATTCTGATCCAGCAGAAGTTGATTGGTACTGAGTATGGACTCGATGTTATCAACGATTTAGCGGGAGAAAACAGGGGGGTTGCTATACGCAGAAAAATAACTATGCGCGCGGGCGAAACCGATAGGGCAGAGATAGTTGAAAACGATGCCATATACAGGATAGGCGTCACAATAGGCAGATTTCTGCGGCACATTGGTAACCTTGATTGCGACATATTTGTTGTCGGTGAGGATATATTTCTTCTTGAAATGAATCCACGTTTCGGCGGTGGGTACCCCTTCTCCCATTTTGCCGGTCTAAATCTTCCTGCTGCCTTAATAGCCTGGGTGCAGGGACAACCTGAGTCGCCCGGACTTCTCAGGGCGACTCCAGGTGTTATCTCAGCTAAATGTGACCGCTTGGTAGGAATTGACAATAGGAAATTAAATTATGCGTATTAGGCAGAATGTCCATTTCGTTGTTAAGAAGTATTTGTGCACATCCTGTGGCATGTGCGAGGGTATATTCCCAAAGAACGCAATCATTGTGGAGTATTTCCGATTTGGGAATATTACACCGTTTGCATCCAAGCATTGGTTCCGAAGACTCGATATAAATCATTAACAATCAAGTAAATATGCCCCCATCACGAATCTACCTTTCACCTCCGCACATATCTGATGAGGGCTACGAACTCGAGTTCATGAAGGATGCCTTCGCTTCCAATTGGATTGCCCCGCTTGGCCCTCACGTTGACGCGTTCGAACGGGAGTTTGCTGTTTGGCATTCAATGCCTTACGCCGCCGCGCTCAGTTCCGGCACTGCCGCACTACATCTGGCGCTGATCCTGTTAGGCGTGCAGCACGGCGATGAAGTCATTTGCTCCACATTCACCTTCTCAGCAACCGCCAACGCTATTTCCTATGTCAACGCCAAACCGGTGTTCATCGACAGCGACGCTGCAACCTGGAATATGAGCCCCGACTTGCTCGCAGATGCGCTTAGGCACAAAGCAGCACAAGGCAAGCTCCCCAAAGCCGCCATCATTGTCGACATCATCGGGCAAAGTGCCGACTGGAAACCGCTCACCGCAATATGCGAAAAGTTCGGCGTCCCCATAATTGAGGATGCCGCAGAAGCCCTCGGCGCAACATACAACGGAAAGCAGACCGGCAGATTCGGAAAATTGGCTGCCTTCTCCTTTAACGGCAACAAGATCATCACCACTTCAGGAGGAGGGATGCTCGTTTCAGATGATGAGGAACTTATCAAAAAAGCCCGCTTCCTTTCCACTCAGTCGCGCGATCCCGCAATCCATTATGAGCACTCCCAAATCGGTTACAACTACCGCCTAAGCAACGTGCTGGCAGCGATCGGTCGTGGCCAGTTGAAAGTCCTGGCGCAGCGCGTCGAGCAAAAACGCGCAATATTCGACTATTATTCCCGTTCCTTAAGCGACCTGCCCGGCATCGAGTTTATGCCCGAACCGAAAGGATTCCGATCCACACGCTGGCTTACATGTTTAACCGTCGATCCTGCGAAGTTCGGCGCCGGTTGGCAAGACATATATACCGCTCTCAACGCGCTAAACATCGAATCGCGCCCCCTCTGGAAGCCGATGCACCTACAGCCCGTGTTTGCGGATTGTGAATTCGTTGGCGGCAGCGTATCCGAGAGTCTGTTTGCGAACGGCCTCTGTTTACCAAGCGGGACGGCATTGAGGGAGGATCAACTTGAGCAAATATGCGACATTGTGCGCAAGAGGTGTCGTGCGTGAGTTGAGAGTGGGAGATTGTTGACGGGGCGTGATTACTTGATCTTGGAGGGCGGGATTAATCCCGCCCTCTGATCGTTATAGGGGGGTGCAATTCGTTCACGTCACGTCCCCCCCTCTACGGGGGGACTGTAGAGGGGCTTGAGGAATCTTTCAGTATCCTCCCATTCATTTTAGGAATATTTGGACTTGCGCCCGGCCATAATGATCGCGAGGGCGATGGAATTAAGGATGTTTTCCGGGCTTTCACTGCGCGACGTGAGGATGATCGGAAACGGCGCCCCGGCTATGACTGAAGCCGAACTTGCACCGCAGAGTGTAATAAGCGACTTGAATAGAACGTTGCCGACGTGAATGTTATTGACTATGAGAATGTCAGCCAGCCCTGCCACCTTGCTCTCCATCTTCTTCTTTTCCACCGCTTTCAGATTGATTGAAAGGTCCAGCGAAAGCGGCCCGTCGATTGAGACTCCCTTCGGAAACTGCCCCCGTTCACTCATCTTGGCAATGATCGCCTCTTCCAATGCCACTGGCATGCCAGGTGTCACTGTCTCCACAGCCGCTAGTAGCGCAATCCGCGGGTCCTTGATGCCGAGTTGACCGGCGAATTCGACGACTCGTTCGATCAATCTTAGTCGTCCGGTCAAATCGGTCTCGACGATAAGAGCGCAGTCGGACAGCAGCAACAATCGCTCAACAGTCGGCACCTTCAATGCGACGATATTGGTCCAAAAATCCCCCGACTTTCTCAGTCCGAGTGCAGGATCGAATAAGGCTTGAAAGAAGTCGCGTGCCAGCAATCGCCCTCGCATCAGGATGTCGGCACGGCTTTGTTGAACCAGTTTAGCTGCCTTTGCAGTCGCGACCGAATGATCCTTTTCCGGAATCACCTTCCAGTTGGACTTGCGTTCGCCAAGTTCTGTAAGATATTCTGTAATATGTCTTTGGTGCCCGACCAGGATCGGCTCGATCCAACCACGGCGGCGAGCAATTTCCAGGCCCTGCAGCGACAAGCGGTCTTCGCCAGACGCTACGACGACGCGAAAGGGGCCTTCGTTGGAAATGCGCCCTTCTGCTGCCGTAATCAGGTCGTCCAACGTCCGGCAGCGCCCGGCGAAAGGCAGGCCAAACTTGATAGGAGACATTAGCGCTTTAAGAAGTGTGAGACCAGAACCGCCAAGGCTATCGAGGAGAGTTTGTTGAAAGCCGGATCGGCTCGAGAGACAAGGCTAATCGGAACTTTGGCGCCTACAATAACGCCAGCGAAGGCGGCACCGCCGAATTGGATGAGAGATTTTGCCAGGATGTTGCCTTCCTCAATA
Organism: Calditrichota bacterium; assembly: GCA_016867835.1. NCBI lineage: Bacteria > Pseudomonadati > Calditrichota > Calditrichota bacterium. The sequence goes on from VGIQ01000039.1 coordinate 16,526, forward strand.
GAGTCGGCCACAACGACGTCGGCCTGTCCGGCAACAGTCGAATCGATCCCTTGCTGCTCTACTGCAGGCGGCCAGACTGCGGTGTCGAGGCTCATCGGACCGTCGATGTCGCAGTGCTTGATTTGGCCCCGCTGCGCCATTTTGGCGAGAGCGGCTGCGGCAAAGGTCTCAGGAAATGCCTCAATTACATGATCTATGGTAGTAAGGACCGCTACCCGCGGTCGCTCGATGCCTAATGCCCGACTCACCATGACGGCATTGCGTATGATCTCGACCTTCTGTTCAAAAGTGGGCTTGATGACCATACCGCCATCGGTTACCGCAAGCAACTTCGGATAGCGTGACGGCGATAGGATGGCCGTATGCGATAGAAGCCCCTTGCGTCGCAGACCATATTTCTGCTTCAACAAAGACTTCAGTAATTTCGAGGTGGGTAGAATCCCCTTCATTACGATGTCGGCGGACCGATCTGCCACTGCTGCTGCAGTCGCCTCTGCAGATTCCTCATCGCCCGTGGTCGGAACTACCATTAGGCCGGTGGATTCACCGGAATGCTTTGCAATCAGTTCACGAATTCGTATCTCATCGCCAAAGAGGAGACCGTCGGCAATCCCTTCGCGATGTGCCGCGATAACGGCTTCTATGGCAGCATCGTCGTGGGCTGCTGCTACCGCAACCCGGCAGGGACGGGCAGACAAACTACTCACCTCTCGTGCCCGAGCGATGATATCCGGCATCGTTTGGAGAAGTGGCAGAGGAGGACGCCTGACGGTTCCGGCGCGCTTGATAGTGATATGGGGATGTCTCATTTACTTAGGTCCGGTGTGGTCTTTCATGTTGAACGCCAATCAACCCGCCGAGGCCATAACTAATATATCGCCTCTGCATCAGATGGGCAACGGCGGTTTGGGAGGCAGCGAAGCGGTTGGATTCATTGGTGAGATGTCGTATCTTCTCCTGATGTCTTCCCGTGTTCAATTGGACTGCACGGACCCTGACAATCCGCGGATCGTCAGGTATCCTGCCTTGAATGGAGAAGTTGCGTGAAAGTGCGCTTCTTCGGCATCTTTGCCCTCAGTCTATCTCTCCTCTTGTTCGAACTGACGCTGGTGCGCGTCTATTCGGCAACGCTCTTCTATCATTTTGCTTTTATGGCGCTTTCGGTAGCGATGTTAGGTCTGGCGGCAGCCGGTCTCGTAGTCCATCGCTATCCGACGCACTTCCAGGCCGAAGACTTGGGACGGTGGGGTGCCCGTTACACCGCTCTCTATGCAATTTCAGTTCCGGTTGTCCTCTTTATCGCATTCCGAATACCGGTAAATGCTTATTTGCCGCCCAATCAGATCGGCGGCAAGTTAGCCGTAATTTACATCCTCTCCGCGATTCCCTTCGGCTTCGCGGGCCTCGTCGTCAGCGGTTTATTCGCGTCCCGCCCTCGTGAAATCGGAGCTCTATACGCTTGGGATTTGGTAGGCGCTGGTCTCGGAGCCCTAACTGTCATCCCCTTGCTAAACTGGGCGGGAGGCGAATCAGCCGCGTTCTACATAGCGCTCATCGGGCTTGCTGCCGCGCTCTGCTTTTCTACAGGACGACGCCAAATTGTAGTGGTGTTGCTTGGCCTCCTGATACTCACGGCCGGCGTGACGAACGACCGCTTTGGTTGGCTAAAGATCGTCTATAGCAAAGGACAGCGGATGTCGGGGCTTGACGTTCGGTATCCCGTTCAAGCCCGGAACCGATGCAGTCTATACCTGGTGTCCATCGCCGCGCTATCCGCTGCCGATAATGGAACACCTCAGTCTCCTGATCGATGACGGCGCCGCCACACCGGTTCTCCCCTTCGACGGCCGCAACCTCGCACCTATCAACTACCTTATCTACGACCTGACGTCGCTGGCGCATCGCCTGAAGGGCAATGGCGAGACGCTGGTAATAGGGTGTGGCGGAGGGCGGGACGTCTTGACCGGGTTGATCACCGGAGCAGAGCGCATCGACGCGGTCGATGTCAATCCCCTCATCTTTGATGCCATGAATAATGCGCTGGGGCAGTTCAACGGCTATCTCTACAAGCATCCCAAGGTGCGGGCCATCGTCTCCGAAGGTAGGGCTTTCGCAAGACGTAATCCCGGCAAGTATGACCTCCTGCAGGTGGCGATGATCGACACCTGGGCTGCGACCACTGCCGGAGCCTACGCTTTAAGCGAAAACAACCTCTATACCGTAGAAGCCTTCGAGGATTATCTGCGGGCGCTCAAACCGGGCGGAATCTTCTCGTTTACAAGGTTCTTCTTCACGCCGCCGCGCCAAGCTCTGCGGCTGGTGTCGCTCTACCTCGAAGCAGCGAGCCGTCTTGGCATCGAACGCCCGGATCAAGGCATTCTTATAGCCAGATACGAGAGTCTTGCAACGTTGATCTTCAAAGGAGAACCCTTCACATCCGATGAAATCAACCGCTTCCGGCACGACATAGCCGATCTCGGCTTCGAACTGGTTTACGCCCCCGACGCCCGCCCCGACCCCCATTTTCGCACGCTCATCGAATCCAGGAACCGGGAAGCCTTCTACGCCTCCTACCCTTTCGACGTGTCACCCAGTATCGACGAGCGACCTTTCTTCTTCAATATGTTGAAAATGAAGGACTTCCTTAGAGTCTTTGAGATCCGGGAAGGGCAGAAGTTCAACTATTATGCAACCTATACGCTACTCTGGCTGTTGATACTTTCCATCGCATCGACTCTTCTGGTAATCTTCCTGCCGCTACTCGTTTGGGGAGAGCGGATAAGTGGTTTGCCGGGGCGAGGCTGGCTGCTAACCTACTTTGCCGGTATTGGCCTGGCCTATATTATGATCGAGACGGTGCTGATTCAACGTTTCATGCTGCTGCTTGAGAATCCGGTCTATTCCGCTGGTGCGGTGGTAGCATTGATGCTCATCGCCAGCGGATCGGGAAGTCTGTTCTTCTCCCCAAGACAAACGTCCGATTTCAAGATCATAGGCAGCAGGAAGTTCGAATGGCACGTTCTGGCTTTTGCTGTCATCGCTCTCTTCGCTATGCTGCATATCTTTCAAGGTGCATCGATCAACTCATGGGCGTTGTCGATGCCGATGGGCGTTCGGGTAGCATTGATTGTCCTGCTTCTTCTGCCGCTCGGTTTTGCAATGGGGATTCCCCTGCCGGCCGGGATGCAATTTGCCGCCCCGGGAGGACCTTCCACAATCGCCTGGTGTTGGGCTGTGAATGGCGCAGCAAGCGTTGTCGCGTCGCCCTTTGCGGTAGCCCTTTCGATGGGACAAGGTTTTCGAGTCTCGCTTACCTGGGCCTTTATATTCTACGGCATCGCATTTGGTGCGCTTATGATGTTACGGCTAACTTACCACCAACCGATCGAAAGAACGGTTGATTAGATGTCCGGTTCGCTACGCACCCGAATACTGACATCGCTTGCCACTGTAGCAATCCTGGCGATCCTGCTGCTAAATGTGCTTTTTGACCGGTATCTCATCCGGCAGCGCCGCCAACTTGAAGATGGACGGATTACAATTCTGCAAGCCGGTGAGGTGCTCGAGCGGACCCGCATGCTGCTTGTCGGATCGTCGGTGGTGCTGGTCTTGATCGTAGGCGGGACTGCATTTCTGGTCCACTTTCGTTTCGTCAAGGGTTCGATCCGGCGGATCAATGAAGGGATCGCAGCTCTCGAACGCGGCAGGTTCAAGACCCGTATAGAAACCGGTCGTAACGATGAACTTGGCTCGTTAGCCGAACGTATCAACCGCCTCGGCGACCGACTCGAACAGATGCGGCAGGAACTCGAATCCTCTCATAAAGCCGAGTTGGAGCGTGCTGAAAAGATGGCACAGGTGGGGGAACTTGCTGCCTCAATAGCGCACGAGATCAAGAACCCGATTGCCGGTATTTCAAGCGCCATGCAAGTCCTTATCGCTGAACTGCCGCAGGGCGATGAGCGGGCGCAGATATTCGAGGAAATCCTGCATCAGACGAGCCGCATCAATCGGGCTGTGAACGACCTCCTCTCATATGCCCGGCCAACGTTGCCCGAGTTCGCGGTCGGTAGTCTAAACGATCCGATTCGTAGAGCACTCACTCTGCTTGAAGCACAGCGGCGCGAAGCGCATATTGAATTGAATGTAGATCTCGATTCTGAACCTCCACCGGTGCTACTGGACCAACAACAGATGAGTCAGGTCTTCCTTAACCTCTTCATAAACGCAATTCAGGCTATGCCGGATGGTGGATCTCTGATGATCAAAAGCGGCCTTGACGAGGATTTCGTCTTCGCTACCGTTGCCGATACCGGATCCGGCATTCCCAAAGAGATAATGCTCGATATCTTCAAGCCATTCTTCACCACCAAGCACCAGGGCACCGGGCTTGGACTCTCTATTTGCCGCTCGATTGTCGAGAATCATTGCGGCCATCTTACAGCAGAGTCTGACCGGGGTCTGGGGACGACTTTTAAGGTAACCTTGCCGGTGCATGGTCGCAGCATAGAGGCAGTCTAATGAACGGCGTCAAAGTCCTCATTATAGATGACGAGAAGCTGATCCGATGGTCACTGGCGAAGAATCTTAAAACCTTGGGCTATACCGTCGAAACCGCCGACTCGGGAGAAGACGGGCTTACCCGACTCGACTCATTTGCCCCCGAGGCGGTCATCCTCGACAACAAACTTCCCGGTGTGCAGGGTATAGACTTGCTCGTCGAGTTACGCGCCCGCGATCCCCGGCTGGTCGTCCTCTTCATGACCGCCTTTGGGACGATTGAAACCGCTGTCGAAGCGATGAAACGGGGCGCCTACGATTACATCAACAAGCCGTTCGTCTTCGAAGAGGTCAAACAGCAACTCGAGAAAGGCTTGCAGATGCAGCGCCTCTCGAGTGAAGTTTCCCGCCTGCAAGTCGTCGAGCAGCGGCAGTTCGACACCGGCAACATCATCGCCGAGTCGCCCCAGATGCGGGAAATCCTGCTGCTGGTTGATAAGGTCGCCCGTAGTGAAGCGCCTACGGTGCTCCTGACCGGTGAGTCGGGCACCGGCAAAGACCTCATTGCCCGGGTCATACATCAGCGCAGCCCCCGGCGCAGTCGTCCCTTCGTAACTATCAACTGCGCGTCCTTGCCCGAGACGCTGCTCGAGAGCGAACTCTTTGGTCACGAGAAGGGCGCCTTCACCGACGCCAAGCAGATGAAGAAAGGGCAGTTTGAACTGGCGTCGGGTGGAGTGATCTACCTCGACGAAATCGGTGAGATTCCCCTCGGCTTGCAGGTGAAGTTGCTCCAGGTGATCGAAAATCGTGTTTTCCGACGGGTAGGAGGCGTCAAGGACATTCGGGTCGATGCACTCATCGTCGCCGCAACGAACATCAACCTCTCGGCCGCGGTAGATGCCGGGATGTTCCGGCGCGACCTCTTCTACAGGCTCGAACTGATACCGATCCACATTCCCCCGCTGAGAGAGCGTCGGGAAGACATCGTTCCCATCGCCGAGTTCTTCATCCGTAGGTTTAACGAAGACTTCCACAAGCGTTTTGCCGGACTTA
>VGIQ01000040.1 GCA_016867835.1 Calditrichota bacterium
GCGTCAGGTGCTGCTGTTCAACGCTCGCCCTCTGCGGCTCTACCTGCTTGAGATTACCGGCCTCATCTTCGGCCTCCTGACGCTGGTCGGCCTTATCGCCATCATCGTCCGGAGGGTGACAGCCATTCGCGTCAAGGTTGTAACAACCTGGACCGACTGGGTGCTCTACGGCTTGCTCTTGGTGCAGGTGGTGAGCGGCATCGGCGTCGCGGTGATTCACGGCTGGGGATCGTCCTGGTTCGCTGCAGCGATGACGCCCTATCTCTGGTCGCTGGTAATGTTGCAGCCTCAGACCGCTTATGTCACTGCGCTGCCCTTTCTGGTGAAACTGCACCTTACCTGCGCCTGGCTCTTGATCGGGTTCTTCCCCTTCACGAGGTTGGTTCACGTTCTGGTTGTCCCGAACCCCTATCTCTGGCGGCGGACGCAGGTGGTGCGGTGGTATAGAAAGTGAGCAAACAAGCAAGTGAAAGCGTAATAAAGGGGGAACGATGACCGACCGACGCAAGGCTTATTCCGTCCTGACGATGAACACCCTCGCGTTCACCGTCTGCTTCGCCTGCTGGATGATCAACGGGGTGCTTGTGACATTCCTCTCGGAGCACCGTGTCTTCCAGTGGAGCGACGCTCAGATCGGCTGGCTGATCGGCATCCCGGTTTTGACCGGTTCGCTCTTCCGGCTGCCGGTTGGAATCCTGACCGACCGCTTTGGCGGCCGGATCGTCTTCGGGATATTGATGCTGATTTCCGCGCTGCCGATGTCGCTTCTAAGCATCGCCAACAGTTACGAGACTTTCCTTCTTGCCAGCCTTGGCTTCGGCGTGGTGGGAGCCTCGTTTGCCGTCGGAATCGCCTACACCTCGGTCTGGTTCCCGCCCGAGAAGCAGGGCACCGCGCTCGGTATCTTCGGCGCCGGCAATGCCGGAGCCGCGCTCACCAGCATGGGCGCGCCGCTGGTCCTGCAATATCTCACGAACGGTGGTGAAAGTCTCGAGGCCTGGCGTCAACTCCCGAGATACTACGCCTTTGCTCTGGTCGCGATGACCGGCCTCTTCTTCCTCTTCACCTACCCCAGAAAGGTCGCGGGAACGCGCGTCCGGACGTTGACGGAACAACTGGCGCCGCTGAAAGTGATGCGGGTCTGGCGGTTTGGACTCTACTACTTCCTGGTGTTCGGTGGATTCGTGGCACTTGCGCAGTGGCTCATTCCCTACTACGTCAGCGTCTATGCCGTCAGCATCGCGACAGCTGGCTTTCTTGCTGCGATCTTCAGCCTTCCCTCAGGCGTTATCCGGGCATTGGGCGGTTGGATGAGCGATCATTGGGGAGCCCGGCGGGTGATGTATTGGGTCCTCGGAAGTTGCCTTGTCGCCTGCGCGCTGCTCGTTGTCCCGCGGATGGACATCGAGTCGCCGGGCCGCAGCGTTGCCGCGCGGATGGGCGGGACCGTAACCGAGGTAACCGAACAGGCCATTTCCGTCGGCGAGCGAACCTATCCATTGAAAGCCTCGTCGGGCAATGTCCAGGCTTCGCTTGACCGGCCCGGAACACTGATCCTGCCGACCTTTGAGTTCTACCAGTTGCCGGTTGTGAAGGAGGGCGACACCGTCAAGCGTAAGCAACTCCTGGCTCGCGGTGTAACCCACATCTACTTCCAAGCCAATATCTGGATCTTCACCTTTCTGGTCTTCGTCGTCGGCTTTATGATGGGGATCGGCAAGGCGGCAGTCTATAAACACATCCCGGCCTACTTCCCGCACGATGTCGGAGTCGTCGGCGGTATCGTCGGGGTCATCGGAGGATTGGGCGGCTTCCTCTGTCCGATCTTCTTCGGTTATATGCTCGAGTGGACCGGCATCTGGACGACCTGCTGGATCTTCTTTACCGCCCTCTCGGTAGTCTGCCTCTGGTGGATGCACCGCGTCATCCGGAGGATGATGCACCGGGAAGTGCCGCAGTTGATGATGCAGCTCGAGCAGGTTCATCCCGCCATCGCCATCGAGAACAATAGCCAGACCGTCGTCCCGGCTCAACCGGCTACAGGAGTTACCCGGTGAAACGTCCGATCGAATGGCGTCCTGAAGACGACCTCTTTTGGCAGCGCACTGGCCGCCGCATAGCCTGGCCCAACCTGATGCTCTCGGTGCCGGGATTGCTCTTCTCGTTTGCGGTCTGGATGGGCTGGTCGGTGATCATCGTCGAGATGCAAAACCTCGGCTTCCCGCTCACCAAGGCGCAACTTTACTCTCTGCCTGCGATTGCCGGACTGGCCGGCGCGACGCTGCGGATACCGAATTCCTTTGCCGTCGCCTTGTGCGGCGGGAAGAACGCCGTCCTGACCGGCGTGGCGCTGCTCTTGATTCCGGCCTTCGGCATCGGCATCGCGCTGCGTGACATCTCCACGCCTTATACGACGCTTGCCGTTCTGGCGGCTCTATCAGGGTTCGGCGGCGGCAACTTCGCATCGTCGATGTCGAACATCAGTTTCTTCTTTCCGAAGCGGCTTCAGGGCACCGCGCTCGGCATCAACGCCGGCGTCGGCAACCTTGGCGTAAGCGTAGCGCAAGTGCTCCTGCCCTTGGTCTTCACATTTTCGCTTTTCGGGACGGTCGCGGGAGCTCCGTTGCCCCTGCCATCGGGCGCCGGGCGCTACTTGCAGAACGGCGGTCTGGTCTGGATCATTCCGCTGCTGGTCATCCTCGTTCTTGGCTTGAAGATCATGACCAATTTGCCGCAGCATCCCTTCGGAAGCGCGCCTAAAGCCATCGGACGAGCGCTCTGGATCAATCTGCTCGGCCTGCTCGCATCTTTCGGTGGAATCTCTCTTATGATCGGTCTGAAAGCGCCGATCGTCGTCGTCCTGGTGGTGACAATCCTGATGGTGCTCGCCGCGTTCCGCTTCCTCTCGCCGCCTCAAATGCGCGAGAGCATCGCCCGGCAGTTTGCCATTTTCCCGCACCAGCACACCTGGACGATGACCTGGCTCTACGTGATGACGTTCGGCTCGTTCATCGGCTACAGTGCGATCTTCCCGAAACTGATCCAGGATGTCTTCGGTCAGTTGCCCGGCGGTGCGCCTAACCCCGATGCGCCGAGTCCCTTTGCCTTTGCCTGGCTCGGGCCGCTGGTTGGGTCTTTGGTGCGGCCGATCGGGGGCTGGCTTTCGGACAAATTGGGTGGAGCGCGGGTAACGCACTGGACGACGGTGGCAATGATAGGATCCGCCGTTGCCGTTGGAGTGCTCGTCCGGCTGGCGAGGCAGGCGCCCCAGCCGCAGGACTACTTCGTGCCCTTTCTGCTGCTCTTCCTCTTCTTGTTCGTAACGACCGGCATCGGCAACGGCTCGACCTTCCGCATGATCCCGCTCATCTTCAAGCCTGAACAGGCCGGGCCGGTGCTCGGTTGGACGTCGGCGGTGGGGGCTTACGGGTCGTTCATCGTTCCGAAGATTTTCGGGTCGCAGATCGAAGCCGGCCAGCCGGACTATGCCTTCTACGGCTTCGCGGTCTATTACCTATCCTGCCTGGCGGTCAACTGGTGGTATTACGCCCGCCGTGGCGCAGCGGTGCCATGTTGAATGAAGTATGCAGATGCGGAATGAGAACTCGATCCAACGCATTCACTTTTATCCCTAAGCCTTAAGCCCCAAGCCAATATGAATAGCCGCATCCTGACTCTGGCGCTGCTTGCTGCGCTGGTCGCCGCGCTGATCCTGCTCGGCGAGCGTGCGACGGTCTTCCGGCTGCCCGGCATCCAGACCAACTACGAGCCGGATCAGCCGGTCAAGTTCAGCCACCGTCTCCACGCCGGCGAGATGAACATCTCCTGCACCTACTGCCATTACGGAGCCAGCCGGAGCCGGCATGCCGGCATTCCGGCGACGAGTGTCTGCATGAACTGCCATAGGTTCGTAACTGCGCCCTGGGGTGCAGTTCTGGCGGAGAACAAGGCTGCCGACAAGGAAGGCCGCCCCCCCGAGTCCCTCGTTTCGCCCGAATTGAAGAAGGTCTATGCCGCATTTGGACTTGCCGCTCCAAATCAGCCCGACAGCGCTCTTTCCCGGGAGTCTATCGTCTGGAGTAAGGTGCATAACCTCCCCGACTTCGTGTGGTTCGACCACCGGCCGCATGTTGCCGCCGGCGTCCTCTGCCAGACCTGTCACGGGCCGGTCGAGACGATGGAGCGCGTCCGGCAGACGAACCGCCTCAATATGGGCTGGTGCGTCAACTGCCATCGCCAGGCTAACGTCGAGGGAGTGCTCGGCAAGACGGTCAACGCCCCGACCGACTGTTCAGCCTGCCACTTCTAAAGGATGAAGGATAAAGGATGAGGGATGAAGTGAAGTCAATCTCCGGTGTCTCCCCGACTTATCGGGGGGATGCCGCTCTCCGGCGCTCGCTGCCGGAGTTCGATCTGCCTCCTGGAGCCGCCGACACCCGGCCCGATAATGTCTCGCGCCGCGACTTTCTGCGCTTGACCGGGTTCACTGCCGCCAGTGCCGTCCTCTGGCAGGCTTGTGCTCGTCCGCCGGTCGAGAAGGCGATCCCGCACCTCATCCCGGTCGAGGAAGCCGTCCTTGGCGAATCGACCTGGCAATCCGGTCTCTGCGGAGCCTGCAGCGCCGGTTGCGGACTGAGGGTCAAACTGCGCGACGGCCGGCCGGTGATGCTCGAAGGCAATTCGGTCTATTTCGAGTCGAACGGCGGCCTCTGCCCGGCCGGCCAAGCCTCGCTGATCGGACTTTACGATAGCCACCGACTCGGCATGCCGCTCGCACAGGGGCGTCCCACCACACCAACCGATGCCAAAGCCTCACTGAACCACCACTGGACGCGGCTGCGGGCATCGGGTGGAGGGGTTCGGCTACTGACCGGCGATATCGCGAGTCCGACCGCGCTAAGCCTTATCGATAAGTTCCTCAAGTCATTCGCCGACGGCCGAATGGCGCAACTGTCGTCTCCGCCGATTGCCGATATCCGAAACGCCCATCGCCGTACGCACGGGAGAGCATCCGTGCCGGACTACCGGTTTGACCGCGCGGAGATGATCGTCTCCTTCGGTGCCGACTTCCTCGGCAGTTTCCTGTCACCGGTCAGGTTCGCTGCGGATTACGCTGCACGGCGCGATCCCGACCGGGCTGACCCGCCTGCCATGAGCCGCCATGTCCAGTTCGAGTCGCTCCTAACCATCACCGGCGCCAAAGCCGACGAACGCTATCCCCTCTCGCCCGATCAGATCCACCTGACGCTGTTGAATCTTGCCAGAGACGTGGCGAGTCTCGCTGGTGACGCCTTCCCCCTGCCTAACCTACCTGAGCCGCCGGTCGATCCTGCCTTGGTGCAGCGACTGGCGAAGGAACTGGTGGAATACCGGGGACGTTCGCTGGTGCTCTGCGGACAGTCGGATGTTAGCACGCAAGTATGTTGCAACTACATCAACACTCTGCTGGATAACTACGGCGGGACCATTCGGCTGCGCGAGCAGCCGGAAGCCGTGGTAGTTGAGACAGCATTAGCGACTCTGATCGAGGAGATGGAGAGTGGTGCAGTAGCAGCGCTGATCGTGGTCGGGACGAATCCAGTCGCCGAATTGCCCGGCCGGGACCGCATCGTCGCGGCTTTAAAGAAGGTGCCGCTTGTAGTGCAGATCGCTGCCCATTCCGACGAGACGACACCTTACGCGACCTACGTCCTACCCGAAAGCCACTTCCTCGAGACCTGGAGCGATACCGCACCTTCCGCCGATACCTATGCCATTGGCCGGCCGGCGGTCAAGCCCTGGGGCGAGAGCCACTCGCTCATCGAATACCTCTCTTCCTGGGTCGACGGCACCGGAGAAGGCAAGGAGATTCTGAGGCGCCGATTCCAGTCCAATGTCCTTCCACACTTGACTGGGATGTTATCGGCTGACGCTGCTTGGGAGGATCTGGTTGGCAGGGGATGCGTTCGATTGGACCAAACGAAAGTGAATGGCACTTCCCCCGTCTTCGACCGATCGGCACTGACGGATCTCATCCTCCCCGATTCCATCGCTCTCGCACAAGAGAAGGCCGAGCACTTTGATCCGCCGCAACTCGCCCTCTACGAGGCGCCGCATTTTCGGGGATGGGGCGCGGCTTCGAATCCCTATCTCTACGAATTGCCCGACCCGATCAGCAAAGTAACCTGGGACAATGTCGCGCTCATCGGGCCGAAATTTGCCACGACCCACTCACTAAGGAACGGCGATCTCCTCGCAATTTCCCCGGCAGAACACCGCGCTGAGCCGATCGCGATCGAAATCCCTTGCTTTGTCCTGCCGGGAATGGCGGAGGGCGTCGTGGCTGTTGCGCTCCATTACGGAAGCGAGGCGTCGCGCCGGTTTGCCAAAGTTGGCCCGCAATGGCTATTCGGTAAGGATTCGACCGGCCCCGACGGTAGGGTCGGGGTCAACGCCGCCCCGCTTCTTGGGTGGAAGGGGGGAGACCTCTCATATGAAGGCCGCCGCGTCGGAATTCGCCCCGTTGGCAGGCGCATCGCGCTCGCCTGCACTCAGGAACATTTCGACCTCGCCGAGCGGGAGAATGATCTTCCCGCCGGAACGCACTTGCCAGAGATCGTCATTTCGGGAACGCTTGACGCCTATCGTGCCGACCCGGCGAGCCTCGTCGGTCATCCTTCGCACGAGGGCTACGACCTCTGGCCGGACGATCACCCGACTCCGGTTCACCGCTGGGGTATGGCCATCGACCTTAACAAGTGCACCGGCTGCTCGGCCTGCATCGTCGGTTGCAACATCGAGAACAACATCCCGATCGTCGGCCGGGACGAAGTCCGCCGCAACCGCGAAATGCACTGGCTCCGCATCGACCGCTACTATCGTTCTGACGGTCGGGATAGCCAGCCCAATAGTCCCGACGTCGTTTTTATGCCGGTGATGTGCCAGCAATGCGCCCATGCTCCCTGCGAGACGGTCTGCCCGGTGCTGGCGACGACGCATAGTTCCGAAGGCCTTAACCAGCAAACCTATAACCGCTGCGTCGGGACGCGATACTGCGCCAACAACTGCCCCTATAAGACCCGCCGGTTCAATTGGTTCGACTATCCGCAGATGTGGGAGAAGGAATCGGTCGATGAATCGGGGAGCCGTCAATCAACAGAGCGCGAGAGATTGCTGCTCAATCCCGATGTTACCGTCCGGTCACGGGGTGTGATGGAAAAGTGCACATTCTGCATTCAACGCATCATGGACGCCAAAGCCCGTGCCAAGTCTGCCGGGCAGCCTGTCAAGGAGGGTGACATTCAACCGGCATGCGCCGGGTCCTGTCCGGCCAGAGCCATTGTCTTCGGCGATCTGAACGACCCGGCGAGTGCCGTCTCACTTCTTTGGAAGCGTCAGCGCGCCTATCACCTCTTGGAGGAGTTGAACGTGCGGCCATCGGTCGCCTATCTCGCCGAGGTGCGCAACCGTGAGGGCGGCGCGCCCGCCGGAGATTTCCACCACTCCACCGGAGACTCACATCATGGCTGATCTAACCCTCGGCGGCCCGGCGCTTCAGCACCTTCCGGCTCCGCAGCCGGCGCCGCTGGTAGCCGGCAATAAGAGCCTGAGCGATGTCACGCGCGAGGTCGCCGGCGTTCTCGAGAAACGTCCCGGCGGACTCTGGTGGACGGGATTCAGCCTCTCCCTCGCGGCGCTTATGGTTGGCGCTGCTGCCGTGGTCTATCTAATGGCGACCGGCATCGGTGTCTGGGGCCTTAACAACACCGTCGGCTGGGCTTTCGACATCACCAACTTCGTCTTCTGGATCGGGATCGGCCATGCCGGGACCTTGATCTCCGCGGTGCTCTTTCTCTTGCGTCAAAAGTGGCGCACTTCGGTCAACCGCGCGGCCGAGGCGATGACCATCTTCGCCGTCATCTGCGCCGCGCTATTCCCGCTGATGCATATGGGGCGTCCCTGGCTCTTCTTCTGGTCGATGCCTTACCCCAACTTTCGCGGACCGCTCTGGGTCAACTTCCGGTCGCCCCTCATTTGGGACTTCTTCGCCATCAGCACTTACTTCACGATCTCACTCCTCTTCTGGTATATCGGGATGATTCCCGACCTGGCGGCGATACGGGACCGGACGAAGAGCCGCCTCCGACGCTGGCTGACCGGCCTCATGAGCCTGGGCTGGAACGGCTCGGTGCGCACCTGGCAGCGTTACGAAACGGTCTATCTCCTCCTGGCCGGACTGGCCACGCCGCTCGTCGTCTCGGTGCACACCATCGTCAGTTGGGACTTTGCGACATCGGTGATCCCGGGCTGGCACACGACGATCTTTCCGCCCTATTTCGTCGCCGGTGCGATCTTCTCGGGAATGGCGATGGTGCTGACGCTGATGCTCGTCGCGCGCGCCACGATGCACCTCGAGGACTACATCACGCTGCGGCACGTCGATGTGATGTGCAAGATCCTCCTGACGACGGGCAGTCTGGTTGGGTTGGCTTATATCACCGAGTTCTTCACCGCGCTCTATTCGGGTAATCCTTACGAACAATACGCCTTCCTGAACCGCGCGACAGGGCCTTTTGCCTGGGCTTACTGGATCATGTTTTCCTGCAACGTCATCTTCCCGCAGTTGCTCTGGATCCCGGCGCTGCGCCGCAATCTGCTCTTCGTCTTCGTCATCTCGCTGGTGGTCAATGTCGGGATGTGGTTTGAGCGGTTCGTCATTATCGTCACCTCGCTAACCCGGGACTACTTGCCGTCGAGTTGGGGGACGTTTGTGCCGACGCCGGTGGACTACGCGATCATGGTCGGCAGTTTCGGGCTCTTCTTCACCCTCTTTCTTCTCTTTTGCCGCCTCCTGCCGATGATCTCGATGTCGGAGATAAAAGGCGTGATGGGGACGAAGAAATGAGAAGCAAGAACGACAAACTTACTTTCCGTTGTCATTTCGAGCCGCTGTAAGCGAGCAAAGCAATCTCCTGTATAAAGTAGGATAAGTGACATACTGATGGCCAAGACATACTACACTCCCAACCGGCGGCAGTTGCTCGGCGTCTTCGAGACCGAGAAAGCCATTCTGGCGGCGACGCGAGCCGCCCGGGAAGGCCGTTATCGGATCGTCGATGTCCACACCCCTTACGCCGTCCATGGCCTGGACCGGGCGATGGGCCTCAGGCCCTCGCGCCTGCCTTGGGCCGCGCTCCTATTAGGCTTCATCGGGGCGGCGTTCAAGGTATGGTTCGAATACTGGACCACCGGCGTCAGTTGGCCTATCGACGTAGGCGGCAAGCCGTTCGACTCGCTGCCGGCGTTTGTGCCGGTTACTTTCGAGGTGATGGTGCTCTTCGCCGGTGTGGGGACGGTCTTCACCTTCCTGATCGCGAGGCGGCTCCTGCCCGGCCGAAGCGCTCGCCTGCCTCACCCCGATGTAACGACCGACAGATTCGTCATCATTCTTGAAGAGAGCGACGCCGCCTTCGATCCGGTCGAAGTGAAGGCGCTTTTTCGCACCCTCGGCGCCGTCGAAGTCCTTGAACGGGAAACGAGCGAGGTTGTGCGATGAACCGGAGCCTTGTCAACTTACTGCTCGGAGGCGCCTTGGTCGTTACTTTAGGCCTTGGCCTGATGATCGAGGATGACCATAGACTTCCTAACCGGCTCTTCCTGCCCAATATGAACGCCTCGCCGGCTTATGGTGCCTATGAAGAAGGACCTTTGGCTAAAGGCGAAAGGCGAACGAAAGAAGCCGGGCAGTGGTCGGGAGGGCTTTACCTTACGCCCGATTCGATAGGACTTAAGGCATCCACCGCCTTGACGAATCCCCTCAACAAGGACTCGCTCATGGACTATTCGCAAGCAGGTGCGTTCGTCTATCGTGATTTCTGTCTGCCTTGCCACGGGCCAAACGGCGCCGGCGACGGCCCGGTGGCGCTCCGCGGCTACCCGCCGCCGCCGAACCTGATTGCTCCGGCTGCCAATGCCCTAACCGATGGGCAAATCTATCACATCATCACCTTTGGCAAGGGCAATATGCCGGCCTACGCCGCGCAGATGACGGACTACGAAAGGTGGCTGGCGGTGATGCACCTGCGCCGGTTACAATGACGAATCGTTAGGTTCGCTCAAGTAATAGGGACGAGCCGCAATTCATCTGACTATCTACCTATGAGCACCATAGAAACCGCACTTCCTCCCGTAACATCGCATACGTCCGCTGGTTTGGAACAGGTGCCGATTCCGGCGCGACTCTATCGGAGCATCGCCGTTGTGGGAGGTCTCCTGCTGTCCGGCTCGTTCCTCCTGACCCCCGACCGGACCTGGATGGACCTGCTGATGGCCGGCCTGGCGTTGACGACCCTCGGGCTGGGAGGCATCTTCTTCGTCGCGTTGCAGTATGTAACCGGCGCCCACTGGAGCGTAGTGATCCGCCGAACGGCCGAGGCGCTTTACAGTTGCCTGCCCATTGGCGCTATTCTACTCGGCATCGTGCTGATCTTGCGCCCATCGCTCTACGCGTGGACGAATCCGGAGTCCCATTTTGAAGGATTCAAAGGTCTCTGGCTCAGTCGCGGATTCTTTATACTCCGGGCGGCGATTTATATTGCGATCTGGATTAGCCTCGGGCGAAAGATCATCGGCCTGTCGCGGCAACAGGACACGACGCGGGATCCCGGCCTGACCCGTTTGGCAGCGAAGTGGTCGGGCCTCTTCATAGTTGCCTTTGCCCTCACCTTCTGGCTGGCGAGCGTGGACTGGTTGATGTCGCTTGAGCCGCACTGGTTCAGCACCATCTTCGGCGTCTATAACTTCGCCGGAATGTTCACCGCGACACTCGCCGTCATAAGTCTGCTCGTCGTTCGGCTGATGACCCGCGGCGGCCTAAAGGGACTCGCAACCGCCGAGCACCTCCACGACCTCGGCAAACTCCTCTTCGCCTTCTCCGTCTTCTGGATGTATATCTGGTTTTCGCAATACATGTTGATCTGGTACGCTAATATTCCGGAGGAGGCTGTCTATTACACCCGGCGGATGGCCGGGGCGTGGGGTTCGCTGATGCTGCTCAATGTCTTTCTTAACTGGGGGCTGCCGTTCCTGGCGTTAATGTCGGCAACGACCAAGCGGAGCGGGCCGATACTGACCAAGGTTGCGACGGCGGTCCTGGCCGGACGGGCGCTCGACATCTACCTGATGGCCGCGCCCTCGGCTGGATTGGAACCACGGATCGGCCTGGCAGAGGTGGGAGCCTTGCTATTGACGGTCGGCCTCGCGGTAGTTGCGATCAAGCGGGAACTCAGTCGCTTCCCTCTGTTCCCGACCGGCGACCCGGGGCTGACGGCGAGCCTGCATCACCATCAATAAAGTCTGAGTGCTAAAGTGGTGGACGATGACAGACCCATAGCCGGGGTGATTCTTGCCGGTGGGCGCAGCCGCCGGATGGGTTCTCCCAAGGTGTTGTTGCCGCTGCCCGATGGGACCTTCCTGATCGCCCGGGTGGCTTCACTTCTAAGGGAAGTAACCTCTCTCGTGATCGTCGCCGGAGGCGGGGCGGAGTTGGCCGCTCTTGCTGGAGACGGCGTCCAGCACCAACCGGATCTTTGTCCTGGAGAGGGCCCTCTCGCAGCGCTGGAGGGTGTTTTCGCATCCCGACGCGCCAGTCGTTATCTCGTCGTTGCCGCCGACCAACCCCGCCTCACCGCATCCCTGCTTAACCGACTCGTCAACTCCGGGTCAGATTCTAATGAAGTCCCGGTTTGCTTTGGCCGGGTAGGGATCCTCGAGCCGCTGCCGGTAATGTTACCGGCATCTTTTTTGCCCCACTTGCGGTCAAAGATCGTTGCCGGAGTCCGGTCGCTACGGGTCTTTCTTCAGGAGTTGAACCCCATGCCGTTGCCTCTTCATTCTGAAGAAGCGCACCTCCTGGCGAGCCTCAACGCTCCACGCGACTACGCCGGCTTCTTTCTGGAGCAACTGACTTCAACCTATGCTCGACATCACCTCTAAATATCCGACCCTGCGCACCGCTGTCGCTGAAGCCGTCGTAGCAGCCGGCGAGCCGACCCTCCGCGCTGTGCGTGAAGGCCGCGTTCCGAAGGGCGACCCCCTTACTACCGCTCGGGTCGCCGGGATTCAAGCCGCCAAGAACACCTCCGCGATCATCCCGTTCTGTCATCCGCTCGCCATCACCTATGCAGATATTGCGTTCACTATCGAAGACGCCTCTATAGTCATTCGCGCGACGGTCAAGGCACTGGCGCCGACCGGCGTCGAGATGGAGGCTCTCACCGCGGCTTCTGTTGCCGCGCTGACGATCTATGACATGCTGAAGATGCTCGATAAGGATATGGAAATCCGCAGAGTTCACCTTATCGAGAAGCGCGGTGGCAAGAGCGACTTTGCCGAAACGCCGGACCGGACGCTCCGCGCCGGAGTGCTGGTGATGTCCGATTCGGTGGCTGCGGGGCACAAATCCGACCGCTCGGGGCAGTTGATTGTCGAACGTATGAAGAAGGAAGGCCTGGAGGTCGTCGAATACCGAATCATACCCGATGACCGGGAGCAGATTAGCAGCAATCTGATCCGCTTTGCCGACGAACTCCGCCTCGACCTCGTGCTGACGACCGGCGGAACCGGCTTCAGCCCGCGCGACATCACCCCCGAAGCGATGGGCGACCTCGACCTGAAGGAAATTCCCGGAATACCCGAGGCGATTCGCGAGTATGGTCGGCAGCGAACGCCCTACTCGATGCTTTCGCGAGGCCGAGCCGGCCTGCGCAGATCAACTCTAATCGTCAACCTGCCCGGTTCAACGCGGGGTGTGAGCGAGTCGCTCGACCTCCTCTTTCCGGCATTATTACACGCCTTCCCGATGATTGCCGGCGCCGGTTGGGGGAAGAGCCGGTGATCGCCTTCGAAGGAGCGCTCCAAATAGTCGTCGAACAGACTCCCCGCCTGCCGGCTCGACTCGTGCGCCTCGATAAAGCCCTCGGGCGGAGATTGGCAGAGACGATCCGGACGCCTTTTCCGCTCCCCTCCTTCGACAATTCGGCAGTTGACGGCTATGCGCTGCGAACGGCCGATTACCCGACGGCCGCAGGAGGCTATCCAGTCGCGCTGAACATGGTCGGGACGATCCGGGCTGGCGATGCGGCTGAAGAGCCTCTCGTTCCCGGTACAGCGCTACGGATCATGACTGGAGCGCCGGTACCGCCGGGCTGCGATGCCGTAGTGATGCGGGAGGATATTGAAAGTGGCGCCGGGCTATATTTAAGCCGCCCGCCTCTGTCGGGTGAGAACATCCGCCCGGCCGGTGGGGAGTTATCCGCAGGAGTCGTCGTCGCCGTGCCGGGAACGGCCGTCACTCCGCCGCTTTTGGGACTATTCGCAAGCCTCGGTTTGACGAAGGTGCGAGTCTATGATCTACCCTCGGTCGCCATTATCACTACCGGCGACGAGTTGCTTGCTCCCGGGTGCAGACCGTCGCGAGGATGCATCTTCGACTCGGCCGGTCCGGCGCTGCGCGCGGCATCTTTGAATCGGGGCTTGACCAAGGTGCACCTGACACACTGCAGCGACGACCCAACGGCAATGAAAGGTGCTCTTGAGCAATCATTCGCGCACGCCGATCTGGTCCTGACGACCGGTGGTGTGTCGGTGGGGGATTATGACTTTGTGATTGAAGCGGCTCGTGAAGCCGGCGTCCGGGAACTGTTCTGGAAGGTGGCAATGAAGCCCGGCAAGCCGCTCTACTTCGGCACCTATGACCCGCCTGATGGCACCCGGTCGAAACTGCTGTTCGGGCTGCCTGGCAATCCCGTGTCCGCGATGGTCGGATTCGAACTCTTTGTGGCTACGGCAATAAATGCGATGGCTGGAGCCTTGAATCCATTGCCGCGATGGTTCACCGCGTGTCTCACCACTCATCTCGTCAAGAAGCCCGGTCGCGCCGAATTCGTCAGAGGGCAACTGGGCAGCGACGACGCCGGCCTCACCGCCACCCCTGTTGTCGGGCAGGATTCGCACATGCTCAGCGGCCTTGCAGCGGCGGATTGTCTCATCCATTTTCCACAGGCGGCCGAAACGCTTTCGGCCGGGACCCCTGTTGACATCTTTCCAATGAACTGGAGTCATAATTGATAGAATCTACCGGACAACTGCTCGCCATCTCGGTCAGCACCCGCAAGGGAGTCAGGAAGACCAATGTCGGGCAAGCCAATATCATCGCCGATTGGGGGCTGGAGGGCGATGTCCACGCCGGGAAATGGCACCGTCAGGTGAGCATCCTTGCGATAGACTCGATTGCGACGATGCGCGACCTGGGCGCCGATGTCGGACCGGGCGACTTTGCCGAAAACCTGACCCTTGGCGGGATCGACATCCCGCACTGCTCGGTAGGCGACCGCATCCGGTGCGGGGAGGTGCTACTCGAGGTGACGCAAATCGGCAAGGAGTGCCACCACCGCTGCGCGATCTATCGGCAGGTTGGGGATTGTGTCATGCCGCGGGAGGGAATCTTCGCCCGGGTTATCGAAGGCGGGCGATTGGAGGTGGGAATGGCGGTCGATTACTCGCGCCGATTGGTCGAGAGTGCCGCCTGAGGTCTATGGGGCGGCTCCCGCCGTTACGCTGATCGGATTTCTCTATGCTGCCGTAGGGCACGGCGGCGCCACCGGCTACATCGCAGTCCTGACGCTGTTCGGCTTTCCGCTGATAGAGATTGCTCCAGCCGCGCTGCTGATGAACATCGCTGTCTCGGCAGTCGCTTTTGTGCGGTTTCGCGCCGCCGGTCGGCACCGCTGGGCGCTATCCCTGCCTTTCTTGCTGACTTCTATTCCGGCTGCTTTTCTGGGCGGCTACCTGCGACCCGAAACGCGACTGCTGGCGCTGGTATCAGCGATAGCGCTTGCCGTGGCAGCGATTCTTCTCATCCTCCGTCCGAATGGCTCCCGGTCCGGTTTCACTCTTTCGCCGCCGCTTACGATGAGTCTCCCCACCGGTGGTATCATTGGATATGTATCGGGTATGATTGGGATTGGCGGCGGCGTCTTTCTGACGCCGCTCATCGTGCTGGCCGGTTGGGGAGCCGTCGCAGAAGCCGCAGCGACCTCGGCGCTTTTCATATTGGTCAACTCACTCGCCGGGACGGCTGCACGATTGATCGGCGGCACCTTCGAGACGAGTGTGCTGATGCTGCTCATCCTGCCGGCGCTGGCGGGAGGTTGGATCGGCGCCAAATGGGGCTCAAGTCGTCTTTCGCCGGTTGCCATGCGACGCCTGCTGGCAGCGGTGCTTCTGATCGCGGTCGCCAAACTGGCCTGGCAGGTGACGGGAAGTTGACAGGATTCCGCAAAATGAATGCGGTCAGGGTAAGACCCTGACCGCATTCGCTCATGCCATTTCCTTAAATCTTCAAGTCCTTCACCCCTTTACCATCTACCTCACCAGCGCCACCTTCCGCACCTCTACCCGACCCGCCGACTCGAGCCTAAGATAATAGACCCCCGACGACAGACGATTCCCATCCACCACCGCCGTCCGGTAAGCCGGCTCCGATGGACCCGCAAACAACACCGCCGCCTCCCGGCCCAGGACGTCGAACAATCGAAGCCGCGCAAAGTCCATCTGGTCTAGCCCAAACCGCACCGCAAGCCGCGCATTGAACGGGTTCGGATGCACCGACTGAAATCCAAACTCCACCGGAACCGGAACCACACCCGGCGCCGCATCGGGATCGATCGCAAACTGGAACCGCTGGTTGCTCACCGTCCGGTCGTCCCCCGAATAGGCATTCACCTGCCAGGCAACCGGAGCATTCAACGCCCAGTCGAGGTTGAGCGTGTCAAGCACCAGCGTCAGACTCGTATCGACCGCCTCGTAATAGGTCGAATCGTTCCCGGCGTAGAACCAAACCCGGTAGCCCACCACCTGATTCTGATTCCACTCCATCGACGGCATCCAACTGAAGCGAATCGCCGGAACCCGCAGCGTGTCGTCCAGATAAGGGAAGGCTGTGAAGCGCGACCCGTTTGCCGGGCGAAGCAGGTCGAACGGATCGGGCGGCTCGTCGCCGATCACATCGAGCGAGACCGGTATCCGCGTCTCGCCGCCCTCGGCGTTGTGCCGGAACAGAATTTCACCCTCGAAAAGGGTGTCCGGCAGACCCGTCGAGTTGAAGGTCAGGACGAACTCCTGAACGCTCCACGGCTCGAGCACGCCCGACCAGACGTCGAGGTTGAGCCAGTCCTTGCGGGCGTCGAGTTGGTAGATGTCGATCCGGTCGCCGCCGTTGTCGCGCGCCACGTTCGCTATCGCCATATAGACCCAACTATAGACGTCGAAGGTGTTGGTGATGTAGGTGCCGAGCGCAGCCGAGGCGTCCTGCAGTTGAATCGGACGCACCAGCAACGTGTCACCGGTGGCGGGGTTCATTTTGTAGATCCGGTCGTCGTTCGCCCCCGCAGAGTGGACGAAGTAGAGCGGGTAGCCGTTGGGGTCTTCGCGCCACCAGGCCATCCCGGTGATCCGGAAAGGGCGCTTGTTGAGCGTCGGGCCGAGACGATTGCCGTCCACGTCGTAAGCGACGATGGCGGCAGAGGATTGTCCGCAAGCCCAGATCCGGCCCTCGTCTTCGTCCCAAACGACCGCGGTAGTAGGGTTGTAAGGCCCGGCCCATTCGCGCATCACCTCCCCGGTTTCGGGGTGGATGGCATAGACGTTGGCGTCACCGGTGGACTGCCCGCCCCAGAGCCAGTTGCCGTCCCAGGCGAGGTTCTTCATCCCGTAGGTGGACTCGCCCGGCTGTTCGAGTGTATCGACCAGATTTCCCTCTCGATCTAAGACCCAGATGAAGTTGGTCGTATCCCGTCCTTGAAGGTTGCTCGCACCCGCCACATAGAACCGGTCGCGGGCGAAAACCACCCCCTCGATGCGGTCGTCTCGAGTAACCTGACCGAACGGTAACGACCGTCGCAGCGTCCATGGCTCGACCCCCGCTTCGCCGCGCAGATGCCGCGATGACGTCCACTCCAGAACCGTATCGCCGCCATTGCGGATGGCGAAGTCGAGCCTCCGCACGCTGTCGGAAGGAACCGACTCCACCACCTCCGCGAACGGCAACTCCAGCCACGATTGAAAGAGGCGCAGATCGACATTGACCGTTTCCAGCGCCGCTGCTTCGAATGCCAGGACGCTCCGGACAAACCCCTCTTTGGAGGTCTCCAGGATGTTCTCTCCCAGCAGCATCCGCTCGATCAGCCAATTCCCGCTCGAATCGCTTTCCGCTTCGCCATAGGGTATATCGTTGTGGATCAGCATTACCCTTGCGCCGGCCATAGGCTCTTCGCCGATACCGCGCAGCACCCGCCCAAAGACCTGGCCCCCCTGCCAGAAGGGAAGGGCGCCGATGTCGGCGCGGGAGCCGTCGGGATCGGGCGGGCTGTCGGGATCTCCGGCGTCTATACAGGGGGAGTCGGGGAGCAGACGATAATCCCCACTCTCCGGATCGACGAAGCGAGGATCGACGTCGAGGTTGTTGTCACCATAGACCGCATTCCTTCCAAGAGATATCCCGTCGCGACCGTTCTGCACCAGGGAGAAGTCTATCTCCGCCATCCCGGTGAAATGTATCCTCTGCGGCTCGTTATCCCAGAAGATCGAATTGCTCAATCTGAACTCTCCGCCAATCCAATAAAGAGCATAGTTCTGCCCACGATTACCTGCAAATGTTAGATTATTGACCACTAACTCTGTCGAAAAGCCGATCATGATCTCTTGATTACTTCTGTTATCTATGATCGCCACATGGCTAAATTCAACATAGGATCGCCCTTCCTCCGGTGGCTGAATGAAAAGCGCCCCACCTCTACTCACGGAAGAATTCGATTGTATAATCGTGTTGCGCACAATCAGCGTATCGCTGGCATTCAGGTTGATGCCGCCACCTCCATATTCTGTCGAATTGCCCATGATCAGGCAATTATCAATGGTGATAGATCCAAAATCCATCTGAATTGCCCCACCCCCAGCACTCTGCCCACGTACAGTGTTGCCCACAAATTTACAATTGATCACCAATGGATGTGCCTGGTATTCACTCATGCCGCCGCCGCCAGCCACCCCCCCTTCCACCTTATTGCTGTCAAACAGGCAATTCATAAAGAGCGGTCGGCAATTGGTGCTGGAGTGGGCTCCGCCACCACCCCGCCTCGCGATGTTTTGAGTTACTCGCAATTCCACCAGCGTCGGCGATGCCTCCTGCTGGCAGTCGATCCCGCCTCCAAAATTCTGTCTTCCTCTCGTCACCGTGAACCCGCGCAGGACGCTCTCGCGGCTCTCGCCGTTATTGAACACGACGCAGGGCCGCTGCTCCTCCCCGTCGATGATCGTCGAATCGATATAAGCCCGGTCGCCGGTGGTCAGGATGAGGCTCCCGACCACGATGGCGCGCCCGCCGAAGTTGACCGTCCCCGCGTAGGTGCCGGGCTGGACGAGCACCGTATCCCCGTCCCGGGAGTCCCCGATGGCGGCTTGGATGGTTTCGAACTGCTCCGGGACGTTGATGATGCGCGCATCGAGCCGGCCGGCAAGTCCGGCGGCGAGCGTAAGGAGGGGGAGTGCATGCTTGAGGGAGTTCGGAAGGCGCAACATGGAAACCTCTTAGGACATTGATTTAACTTAACATAGATACAACAATGGCATTGGCCCTACCTCATCGAAAACAATATACTCAAAGGATTCGGTTCAGACAATAGGCTAAGGCAACGACTTTCGCACTCCAACACCAGCCCAAGTTCATTGATTGTGGCGTTAGGTGTCTTCACCTGACGCACACCGTCGGGTGGGGACACCCGACGGCACGACACCACGACTTTCGCACTCCAACACCAGCCCAAGTTCATTGCATCGCCCGGTCATTTCCCTATATTGAATCGTCGGTGGAGTCCGTACGTTTCCGACAACTTATCCGGAGCAAACGCAAGCCCGACACTCCACGATTCATTCATCACTCCGCATTCCACATTCCGCATTCAGATGGACATCTTCTGGACCTGGATCGCCGCGCTCCTGACGCTGATGATCCTCTCGTTTCTCTACAAGGACAATCCGGCTTACAAGATCGCCGAACACCTCTTTATCGGCGTCGCCGCCGGCTACATCCTTGCTGTCGAGTATTTCAATGTCTTCAAGCCCAACTTGCAGGATCCCTTGCTGGCGGGCAAGGACTGGTCGCTCTTGATTCCCTTGGTGCTGGGCCTCATGATGCTGGCGCGCTTCTCCGATAAACTGGCCTGGGTCTCGCGCTGGCCGCTCGCCTATATGGTCGGTATCTACAGCGGCATGGCGGTGATAGGCTTCACCGAGGGCGATCTGATGCGCCAGATCGAAGCCTCGCTCATCCCGCCGGTTTCGGCTCCCGCGGTGAACGCCTTTATTGCCGATCCGGGGCTGCTTAAGTTCCTAAACGCCCTCGCCAACCCGATCATAGTGATCGGACTAATCTGCATCCTGCTCTACTTCTACTTCTCACTGGAGCATAAAGGCACTGCCGGCACCTTTGCAAAGGCTGGCACGGCGCTCCTGATGATCGGCTTCGGAGCCGGCTACGGCTACACGGTGATGACCCGCTTTGCGCTCCTTATCGACCGCTTCTATTTCCTCCTATCCGACTGGGCAGGCCTGGTATGATGGACCGCTTCCTTATCGACGGCGGATGGCCGCTGCACGGCGACGTCGCCATTTCCGGATCGAAGAACGCGACGTTGCCGCTCATGGCGGCAGCCTTGCTCGCCGACGGCGTAACGACCGTCGAAGGCACTCCCGACCTGCAGGACATCACCACAATGGCGATGGTCCTGAAGGTGCTTGGCGCCGACGTCTTCGCCGATGCAGGCCGTTTGCGGATCGACACGACGCATCTAAGCAACGTCGAGGCGCCTTACGAGTTAGTCCGCAAGATGCGGGCGTCGTTCTATGTCCTCGGACCGCTGGTGGCGCGGTTCGGGCGGGCGCGGGTCAGCCTGCCGGGAGGCTGCGCGTTAGGGCCGAGGCCGGTTGATTTGCACTTGCGCGCGCTTCAGAAACTTGGCTGCAGGATCGAACTCGACGGCGGTTATGTCGTCGCCGGGACGGACGGTCTTGTCGGGGCAAAGATCATGCTCGACCTCGCGTCGGTCGGCGCGACCGGGAACATCATGATGGCCGCGACCGCAGCCAAGGGAACAACTGTCATCGACAACGCAGCCTGCGAGCCGGAGATCGTCGATCTTGCCGATATGCTGAATGCAATGGGGGCAGGCGTATCCGGTGCCGGAACGCGGCGCATCGAGATCGAAGGCCGGCGGCCGTTATCGCCGGTCAACTGGCGGGTCATCCCCGACCGGATCGAAGCCGGCACCTATTTGATTGCAGCCGCCGGCACCGGCGGAGGTGTGAACATCAGAGACTGCCGGCCGGACCACCTGACGCTTCTTCTTGACAAATTGACCGACTCTGGGTTTGAGATCGAACAATCCCCCATTACTCGTGAGGGGGAAGGCAAGGAGAATGGGGATGCCCTCACCATCACGCCTCGCTCCGAACGCCCCCGCGCCGTTGACATTACGACCGCGGTCTATCCCGGCTTCCCGACCGATCTTCAGGCGCCTTGGACGAGCCTGATGGCGCTGGCGGAGGGCGATGCGGTCATCACCGACACAATCTACCCCGAGCGCTTCAACCACATCCCGGAACTGCAGCGGCTCGGCGCGCAGATACGCAAGGACCTTAACAGCATCCACATCCGGGGCGTCGAACGGCTGAAAGGCGCGCCGTTGATGTGCAGCGACATCCGTGCAGGTGCGGGGCTGGTAGCAGCGGCATTGGCGGCGGAGGGTGAATCGACGGTGCTTCGGGTTTATCACCTCGACCGGGGTTATGAAGCCCTCGATGGGAAATTTGCGAAATTGGGCGGAAGGATCAGGAGGGTAAGAGAGTGAGGAAAGACTTTCGCAGGTCAATATTAGTGGGTGCAGATAACGGTGGTTTTCTCCAGTATGGCGGGCATTTCTGCCCGCCCTAAGGACAGACAAGAATGTCCGTCCTACCAATGCTACTATTGATGCTACCATAAAAACAGGAATAGTCACAATTATGAAACGACAAATTGCTATTCATTTATCGTGCAGTATCGGGCTGATCTTCGCCTGCACCGATAAGACCTACATCACCAACCCGCCGCCCGATCTACCTGACCTTAATCCGCCGCGGGTCGAGTGGGCGGATGGGGGCGCGGGCTTGCGGATGCTCCTCGCCGGGGAGGTCGAACTCGCCTTGACTGCTGCCGACGAATCGGGCATAGACTCGCTGAAAATCTACCTCGACGGCTTTCCCCGCTTCGCTTCAACGTCATCATCGGCAGCCTTCCTCTGGAACACCGCGTCCGACTCCGACGGGGTGCATCTGCTGCTGGCGCGCGCGTGGGACAAAGCCGGCAATATGGGCGAGACTTCCTCGCTTCTGGTGCGGGTGAAGAACAATCCCGATCCGCCGCCCGACGACCGGACACCGCCGCGGATCCGGTGGATCACGCCTGCGCCGGGCAGCATCGTCCGGGATACGACTGTGCTGGAATTTAGCGTGGAGGATGAGAGCGAGATCGACAGTGTCAAAGTCTTCGTTGACGGCGTGGTGGATGCAATTCTTGCAGGGCAAGCAGACAATTCTTACATACTCGAGCGAAACACGTGGAGATGGACAAACGGAAGGCGTCTCATCGAAATCTGGGCCTGGGACAGTGCAAAGAATGGGGGGCGGAGCGAGCCGATCGGGCTGACAGTGGACAACCACAAGGTCATTTGGGTGCCCGATGATTATGGCACGATTACTGCCGCTATCAATGCCAGCGTGGATGGGGATACCATTGTGGTTCGAGCGGGAACCTATCGAGAACAGCTCCAGTTCTTTGACAAGAACGTGTCCCTGGTCAGCGAGTCGGGACCGGAGGAGACGATCCTCGATGGAACTGGCTATTATACGGCCGCATGGATCACAGGCGGGCAGGATACCACGATGC
>VGIQ01000041.1 GCA_016867835.1 Calditrichota bacterium
TGTCGAGGTGCTCGCAGAGGGACATCGGAACGCCGGTTCTTATAGGAGCAGGCTTTCACTTGCGCAACCAGACCACTCATCCGGCATATACCTGATTCGCTTCGAGGCCGGAGCGACACACCTTGTCCGAAAGGTCGTCCTTATCCGGTAGAGCCGATGACTACTTTGCGCCTGTTGCGGCGATGATCCCGGCGAATTGATCGACCTTCAGCGACGCGCCGCCGACCAACGCGCCATCGACGTCCGGGCAGGCCAGCAGTTCCGATGCGTTCTGGTCGGTAACACTCCCGCCGTAGAGAATACTGGTGCCGGAGGCAATTTCGCTGTTCCACATTTCGGCGATCCGGTCGCGAATAAAGCGGTGCGCTTCTTCAGCCTGCCCGGCGGTAGCATTGACGCCGGTTCCGATAGCCCAGACCGGTTCGTAAGCGATCACCAGCCCGCCCTTGCCCGTCAAGGTCAGTCCCTCCAAGCCCACCTTCAACTGACGACGAAGGACATCGAAGGTCGCTCCAGCCTGCCGTTCTTCGAGCGTCTCCCCGATGCAGACGATCGGCCTAAGGCCGGCCGCCAATGCACGTTCCGCCCGCTTCCGTACGGTTTCATCCGTTTCACCGAAGTAGCGGCGTCGCTCCGAGTGTCCGATTATAGCCCAGGATGCGCCTGCTGCGAGGATCATCGACGGGGCAAGTTCGCCTGTGAACGCGCCCGACTCCGCCCAATGGACGTTCTGAGCGCCGAACTGAAACGGATGCCGGGTCGTCATCGATGCCAGCCGGGCAAGGTGCGTCGCAGGCGGACAAAGGACGATCTGCGGCAGGTTCTCCGGAGGCATCGAAGAGAGCCGCTCGTCAATCGCCGTTACGAGGTCTTCGCCGGTTGTCGGGGTCGTGTTCATCTTCCAGTTGCCGGCAATGATGAGGTCGCGGGACATAGTGGCTGAGGCGTTGGGGGACGATGAGATTGGAGTTCTGCCTACCGATCGGTCAATGCAGCGACTCCGGGAAGGACTCTTCCTTCGAGGAATTCGAGCGATGCCCCGCCGCCGGTCGAAACGTGCGACATTCGATTGGCCAGTCCGAACTTCTCCAGCGCGGCAACCGAATCGCCGCCGCCCACCACGGTAACGCCGCCCTTTCCGGTCAGCATCGCGAGCGACTCCGCTACGGCCCGGGTTCCGGTGGCATAGAGGTCGCGTTCGAACATCCCGACCGGCCCGTTCCAGACGACCGTCCCCGCTTGGGCGATCTCACGGGTGAATTCCGCTACCGCATCTGGACCGATATCGAAACCGATCTCTTCGTCGGGAATCTGATCCGAAGGGCGAAACCGCCAGCAGTAATGAGTGAACCTGCGGCCCTCATGCTCCGTTTCGCAGGTGGCATCGACGTTGAGCGCAGTCGTGGAATCGACCGGAAGAAGGATCTTCGATGCTTCGGGCAAAGCCATAATTTCCCGTGCGACGTCGAGTTTCTCCACTTCGCAGAGCGACTTCCCGATTTGGCCACCCCGCGCCTTGATCAACGTGTAGGTCATGGCGCCGCCGATCAGGAGGCGGTCCACCTTGCCGAGGAGATTCTTCAGGACGTCGATCTTAGTTGAAATCTTCGCACCGCCAATCACCGCGACAAAGGGGCGTTTGGGCTCGGCGAGGGCTTGGCCAAGGTAGGAGAGTTCCTTCTCCATCAGATAACCGGCGACGGCTCGGCCGGGGAAGTGCCCGGCTACGGCATGCGTCGAGGCGTGCGCCCGGTGTGCCGATCCGAAGGCATCGTTGACGTAGTAGTCTCCGAGCCTTGCCAGTTGCGCGGCAAAGTCCGGGTCGTTGGCCTCTTCTCCGGGATAGAAGCGGACGTTGTCGATCAGCAGCAGTTCGCCGCCCTTAAGGGACCTCGCGGCGGACTCGACTTCGCTGCCAATGCAGTCCGAGACGAATCGCACCGGCCACGAGGTGAGCGCTGTTAGCCGTTCGGCAACCGGCCTAAGCGAGTATTTCTCCTCCCGTTTGGCTTTGGGCCGCCCGAGATGGCTCATGACGACCGCCGATCCGCCGCTCTCAAGGATTTTCTTTAGGGTCGGAAGCGATGCCGTGATGCGGGTGTCGTCTTCGACTTCGCCCGATTCGGTAAGCGGCACATTGAAATCGACCCGCACGAGCGCGCGCTTCCCGGTGGGCGAAAGGTCATCGATGGTCAGTTTGTTCATGGGGATACCCTGATTTTCATGAGGTGCAAATCATCTTGTCTCGTCCTCCCGCTCTGCGGGGGGACAACAGGGGGGCAAGATGGACCATCCAGCTTCCCCCACCTATATTTCCCCCCCGCAAATCAGGGGGGAGATTACAAGAACACCTGCACCAAGTAATAGCAATCCTAAAACTGCACCCCGAATTCGTTGACGTCGAGGGAGAAAGTCTTGCCGTCGGTGACGACGAGCCTTCGGTCGGCGGCGAGCCCATAATAGGCGGCATCGACGTCGGCGCCGGGCGGCAGGAGGTTGACGATGTTGTTGGCGTCGCAGAGCGAAATACCCGCGTCCTGCGGTCGGGGCGACGGATGTAGTTATTGGTGCCGGTTTCGAAGACGAAGACAAAACCGCGAGCCAGGAGCGTCGCTTCTGCGGTCCGGACGATTTCGCCGATAAAATGACGCCGGATGTCGCCGTCGAAATTACGGCGAATGATCAGGTGGATTTTATCGCTCGGCTGCAGCAGGGCGTGGGGTTGGGGCGGACTCATTTCAGCAGGGTGATCTTTCGGCTGACTTGATAGGATCCAGCATCCAATCTAATCTGATATGTTCCAGAGGGCAAGTCTGCCGCATCTATGGTCATAGTCCGGTGCCCCGATACCAGCCGGCCCGTGGGGGTCAGGTCCGAGACGAGGCGGCCGAGAGCGTCGTATAGACGAATGCGGAATGCGGAATGTGGAGTGTGGAGAGTGGGAGGTGGGATGTTGAGAGCTACCGTTATCCGCGAATTGAAGGGATTGGGGTAGGCATCGAGAAGAGAGTAGGATTTCGGTGATGCGAATGTCGTCCGGGCATCAACGGTGAATAGCGCATTCTCTGCATATCTCAATTGCCGCGAATCGGTCGGGACGAGCGATACTTCAGTTCCATCAACTTGAATCAGTCGCAGGTTGAAATCCTCGCCTTCCGCCAGCCCATCGACAACCTCCGTTGACCGGTCATCACCGTAAACCGGAAGCCCGGCATAGCTTTCTTCGTTCACCCTTCCCGACCCGACCCAACGGCCCGATCCCGAATATGCCCGCACTTCGGAGCCGACAACTGTTTGGTCCCCCTTTGAGAGTTGCACCAGCAGGCTCATATTGCTGCCGGTGTTGCGAGGCAGCGCCAGAGGCGGGAGGCGATAGGATCCAGCCAGATTATCACCGCCTCGCTCGGGCCAGACGAACCGGACGTCATCGTCCATCTTCAGCATATAGCCCTGACCGGGACGCAGAGGTTCGAGGCTTGAGAAGTTCATTGCCGGAATCGCAAACCGACCTGCTCCGTCTTTCATCAGGATGACGTGTTCGCGGATGTCGGCGAGGGCGGCAAAGTCGGGAGCCGAGGCGTCGAGGGGATAGTCCGGATAGTATGCGATGGTGTTCCAACCGGGATGCAGATCGATCGGCGTCTGCGGATCGATGGGGGCGCCCTCCCAAGCGCCCCGGGCTGAGCCGGTCATGTGGACCCAATAGCCCTCTGCCGGGTGCCAGCCGGGGATATTGTTGAAGTCGAATGCCGGTCGGTAGAAGCGCCCCGCCGGCGAGCGGAGTTCGACCACCTGATGAAAGTTGCCGAAGCGCCATTGGTCGGTCATCCGGCGGATGTCGGGGAGATCGACCCACAACTGTCCGTAACGTTCGCCGGGCGAGATGTTGAGCGAGATGAGGTTCCAATTGCCGCCGAGTTCGATCCGTTGACCGGGCGAGTCGTCCATTATGCCGAGGACGCGCGAAAAGTCGTAGATACCAAACGCTGTATTCCCCGCCGAAAATGCGAGGCCGCCGCCGAGGGGGAGCACGGCGGTTCCGAGCCGAACCGGTGGACTTTGATAGACCAGTTGCGGTTCGAGCGGATTCACAAGATCATAGACCTGGATATCGTTTGAACCAATGAAGAGATGCCGGCCATCGACGACTACTTCGTTGAAGTTGTTGCGATCGTTTCGGAATGAACCGGCAATCTCCGGCTCGCGAAGGTTAGAGAGGTCGATGATATAGACAAAATTCGAATTGGCGACTGAGCCAGACGTCAAATAGGCAATGCTATTCCTAAAAGCCATGAGTCCCCAGCCTTCCAGACGGCGGGGATGGTCCAGGGTCGCCATCAACTCCGGCTCATCGGGATTCTCGAAATCCCATATCTCAAGCGTTGTCCCGAGGGCAAAGAGGAAATTGCCGCGAGCCACCACATTATACCAGCGCTGATTGGAAATCCGGCCGACAACTTCAATCGTTTGAGGGTCTTCCACATCCAGGACGATCAGCCCGGGATTGTTCGTTGAACCGGCAAAGACTGCCCGCCCGTTCAACACCGCAAAGTCGTTGAAATTCCGAAATTCGTCGGTTTCCCGGCTGCCGAGAGTGAACATCCTATCCGGTCGCTCGATATCTACGACGGAGATTCGGTTGTATCCCGCAAGATAGAGGCGGTTGCCTTCCCGTGCCGTCCGGGTATGCGATCCGACGCCGATATTGTCCAGGAACCGTATATTGTCGCGGTCGGTCAGGTCCACCGACGTCACTCCGTTCCTCAATATGAAGGCGAAGTCCCCCGACACCACCGGATCGAGACCGGAATAGTTGCTTTGGTCGATTCTGCCCCGCACGACAAGGTCGGTGGAACGAATGGAGAGCGGCACCCGCAGCGGGCCGTCGATGTCGTTCGATTCGATCACCAGGGTATCGCGGAACATATCGAACCGTTCCACCGGGCGGTAGGTAAGATTCAGCCGTTGG
Source organism: Calditrichota bacterium (assembly GCA_016867835.1). Taxonomy (NCBI): domain Bacteria; kingdom Pseudomonadati; phylum Calditrichota; species Calditrichota bacterium. The sequence continues at coordinate 4,970 of VGIQ01000041.1, forward strand.
TGTTGTAGTCCTGCCAGTTCGAACCGGCCTTCGTTATCGATATTGAATAGTCCGCGGGAGGTAAAAATGCGCCCCACTTCAAGCGGCATCCGGCCGTCGTTGGTGAAGGAGAAGGACTTGCTGACCGACTCCCCGATGGTGGTCGTTCCGAAACTGACGTTGCGCGTCGCCGAATTGATCGACTGAATGCCCCGGACATAGCGATAGACCTTCAGGCCCTGTTCGCCCGCCGCTGCAAAGACGTAGTTCCCCACCGGCATCACGTCGGGAAGTTGATCATCGCTAAAGGAAGCGGCAGTCCGAAGCGGCTGATGATCGACAAAGTTCTTGACTGCAAAGCCGTTTTGGCCTCGGGCGAAGTAGAGAAAGTCCCCCGCCACCTTGATTTCTGTGCAGGAGAACTGCTCGTAACTGACGACCCGGACGTTGTCGCGATCTTCGAACGAAAAATAGCCCTTGTCGGTGATCAGGATGTTCCCGTGCGCGGCGATGGTCCCGACGCTATAGACGAATGGGAAGACTTGCTCCACGTGCGGCCGGTTGTCACCGTCGAAGGCTATGCGGTATAGGCCGCGACGGGCTTGAAGCAGCACCTGATTGATCTCCCGGCCCGGTGCGTCGGAGTGAGCCCAGAGGTCGCCGTCCATCTCGACGATGTTCCTGAACTCCATATTGCTCGCGCCGACGTCCCAGAGCAGTTCGCGGACGACCTCGGCATTGCGAATTTCGTCCAGATTGCGGACGTCGATCCGCTTCACCATACAGGGATCATATATGAAGTTCTGCCGGCCTTCGAAGATGTAGGCAAAGCCGTTGCGGAGGTGGAGGGCGACGCTGTTGTAGCGGGACTGGTAGGATCGGTAGCCGCGCGATTGAGGGATCTGGCGGGAGGCGTCGAAGACGAAGAGGCGGTCTTCGGTGGCAACATACATACGGTCGCCGTCGAACTTCACGGCCCCGACCGGCCGCCCGATGGCGATGTTGCCCAATAGCGAGGGGCGTTCGGGGTTGGAGATGTCGAAGACGTCGATCGTCCCGCCGCGTTCATCGGTAGCGACGAAGAGCCTTTGGCCCTTCAGGAAGAGGCGGGAAGCCGATCCGTGCAGTTCAACCGTGCCGATAGGTTCGACGTTGTTGTTGGCAGATGCGGGAAGGACGGCGAAAAGAACCGCAGCGGCGGTCAACTGCGCAGTGAACCGGGTGAAGCGCATCATTTGATCTCACAAGTATATGAGACGGAAAGCGCATCCTGGTGGTCTTGCATTCAACTTAAGACCAAATTCGCAGGGAAGCAAGTCCTCTTGAAATGCGACTCATCCCGCCTAGCCTATGATGACGCTGCCCGAAGGTTGGCAAAGTAACTTGCCTGCTCCCGACTCTTGTGCAGGTTCAGCAAGGTTGTTAGATTGTAACAATAAGGCAATGCGACAGGCCAGGCATCCGTAGCGCCGCCATCCTGGCGGCAGGTCGGAGCCAGCGAGATGCTGACGCAGCGTTACTATGCACATATTAAGGAGTTTACGATGCACACCAGATCCATTTCACTTCTGCTAACCCTGACGGCGGCTCTGGCCTCCGCGCAGGAGTTCTACAACATCGAGCCGGTCTTCACCCTCCGCACCGCCTCCTGGGGCACGGTGCAAGGCATTGCCGGAGACGAACGATACGCCTATGTCCTCGACCAGTTGGCCGGCCTGCGCGTCATCGACATTCGGCGCCCCGAACTACCTGTTCAGACCAGCCTTCTCCCCCTCGGCCGCGACCCCTATCATCTCACTTACAGCAACGGCTATCTCTTCATTGCCGCCGGACGCGCCGGGGTCTTGGTCGTAGATGTGCGCAATCCGGCCCGGCCTGACCTGATCGGGATGATCGAAGAGGAGGGGGATGCGCGAAGCGTGGCGATCCGGGGCAGCCTGTTGGTAGTGGCGTCGGGCGAGTCCGGGATCGTCCTCTTCGATGTCGGCAACCCGCAAAATCCGCAGCGGCTTAGCGCTTTCGATACGCCCGGGTTTGCCAGACGGGCGGCGATCTTCAACGACCTTATCCTCGTAGCCGACAGCGAGAGCGGACTGAGGGTGATCGACGTGAGCGACCGGCGCAATCCGGTGGGGCGAGGTTCCCTCGCTCCGGAAGGCGACACCCGAGACGTCACGGTCTTCGGGCCGAACATCTACATCGCCGAAACTTCACGGATGTTCCGTATCGGGTTGAATGATCCGACGCGTCCGGAGCGGCTGGCCTCCTATAACGTTGAATCAGCGGTGAAGGCGATTGCAGCGTCGGCATTTACGGTTGCCGTCGCCCGTGTTGAGAGTGGCGAGATTTCGCTGCTTGGTTCGCAGGATTTGCGACGGCTCGGAAGTGTCGAGGACAACAGCGCGCCGTCGGTACTCTTCGCCGATGATCTGCTCCTCGCTGCGAGGCGGAAATTGATGCTCTATGATGCGTCCCGCCCCGAATCGCCTCGAGTAATAGGGTCTATCGGTAGACTTACCTACTTTCGCTCAGTCGAGGTATGGCGCAACTATGCGCTCTTTGGAACGGCGCCCGGCGGGGTTGACGCCTATGACATAACCGATCCGGCGCGTCCACGTTTGGTCTGGAGCCCTGTCAATCCCTACTATGAAACCTGGCAAATCGCTGTCGATGGAGACCGGTTGATTTCGGGGGATGGCCGGCCGGCGTATTTGCGCACGGGACAGATCGACCTGCCGGAGAGGATTGAATTTCTCGCAAATCGCTATCATGGTGCCTCCTGGATTCCACGGCTGCGCCTGAATGACCGATTTGCAATGATAACCAGCGGGAGTGGTCGCGGTGGTTTTCTATTTGATATTGCAAATCTTGCCAATCCTATATTGCGTGCCGCCGTTCTTGCCGATGCAGGAACCCGGGATGCGGCGATCTTTGAACGCACCCTTTTGCTGCAGACCGATAGCGATGTCGAACTCTATGACATAGGCGATCTGGTGGAGGTGCGGAGAATCGGTTCCTGGCAGGGTCTGGGGCGAGGAACGATGAGAATCGTGGGGGATGAGATTTGGATCAACACACTATCACGATTGAGGCGGGGTGATCTTTCCCAATTTCCCGGAGTCGAGTGGCAGGACGAAATCAATCTATCGGGTGAACCGGGCGATATGGTGGTCGTTGGCAATCATGCCATTGTGACGCGGGGGGAGCAAGGGTTGCGGATCGTCCGCAAGACCGATCGCGGTCTTAGGGTATCCGGCTATGCCCGACCCGCCGCGAATATGGTCGATGTGGCTTTCCGCCAGCCAGTTGCGGTCGTTGCTTTCGACACCGGATTTGCCATCTATAACGTAAATCTTGCGCTTCAGCCCAACATTCCACCCAGGTGGGGCGTCCGGCCGGGGCCGTTCGAAGTGGCAGCGGGTGAACCGCTGACCTTCGACTTCGTTGCGGAAGATTCCGATGCCGACACCTTAAGCCTTGTCCGCATCCGTCAGAACAAGTCTGTGTCGGCGCGAGTAACCCGAACCGGCCCGCTGCGCTGGCATTTTGCCTGGAACGTAGCACTTTCGGACACCGGTCGCTATGAAGCGCGCTATCTCCTCGACGACGGCGAAGACTTTTCCGACACCCTTCTGATCAGGATCGACGTCTCGCCGCGTCAAGCCGCGTGGCCCGAGCCGGGGCTGTTGCCACAGGACAATGGTCTCTCGGTCCATCCCAATCCGTTCAATAACGCTGCGGTGATCGAAGTGAGCCTGACGGGCAGTTCACCCACATTGCTCGAGGTCTTCGACGCAATAGGCCATAAAGTGGGCGATCTTACGCCCCTGATGAATGCGGTGCCCGGTTTTCAGTGGATCGAGTGGGATGCCGCAAGAATGCCGGCGGGGCGCTACATCGTCCGGTTGACGACGGCGACTGGCGCGCTAACTGCTGAAGCGCTGCTTGTCCGGTAGCGCATTACAGCCGGATGAGGGCGTCCGGCTGGCACAAGTAATTGCACAAACATCTGCCACTCTGATTAGTCCTTTCTAAGTCGGCTTGGTCGGACATCGAGCAGCACAGAGCGACAAAGGCAGGCTAACCGCCTGCCTTTGTCGTTGATCTCTTTGTCACTTGATCACTTGATCACTTTTCAACTTCGTCGTTCGGTTTACTTTCAGCCACATCAAGTTCCTCAACGGCCGCTTCCGTAACGGCCGCTTCTTCGGGTTTAACTTTGGGCTTGAAGAGCCGCGTGACGACGCTTCCTTCCGAGAAGTAGCGCGATTCAGGCTCGACCGGGTAGGCAGTTGCGGCAGCGATTGCCGGAGCCGTCGCCGGACGAACCGGACGGGCTTGTTTGGCTTTGAGAATGAGCGGCGGTCGGGTGATTAGTCCCGACTTGATCGCAGCCGTTGAGACGCGCACTCTACGCACCCGGCCGTCGATCAGAATGCGGACTTTCTGCAGGTTGACATTCCAGCGCCGAAGCGTGATGTTGTGAGCGTGGCTTACGTTGTGGCCCACCCGGGGGCCGCGTCCGGTGATAGCGCAGCGACGAGACATTGAACCGACCTGCTTTCAGTAACTGGTTTGGTTGGCCGGGGACGACCTTCACCGACCTTTATGGTCGGACTGGAGTCCGACCCTGCGGCGGGAGATGCATTCCCGGAGAAAGACTTATATTATAGAATGCCTCCCGTTGAAAAGCAAGGCCAAACCGCCCCTCAGGTCGCTAACTTCCAACTTCCCCCCGGTGCCATCCTTGCACCGATGGCCGGGATTACCGATTCCCCTTTCCGCAGACTTGCGCGGCGCTATGGAGCCGGTCTCCTCTACACCGAATGCATTTCGGCGGAAGGTGTCCGACGCGGCAGCGCGGCCAGTCTGGCACTCTGTCGGTTCCATCAGGACGAGCGGCCGATCGCCGTGCAACTGTTTGGATCCGAACCGGGACCTATCGCCGAAGCGGCGGCGGTAGTTGCTAAGCACTTCGCGCCCGATTTGATCGACATCAACTGCGGCTGCCCGGTGAAAAAGTTCGTCACCCGGGGGTGCGGCGGCGCATTGATGCAGTCGCCGACGAAGATCGGACGCATCGTCGCCGAAGTCCGGGCAGCCTCCGGCATTGCCGTCTCGGTAAAGTTACGGGCCGGGTATTTGCCGGGAGCGGAATCTGCGCCCGAAGCAGCGCAGGCCGCTGAAGAAGCGGGAGCGGTCTTTATCGCTGTCCACGGACGTTTTGTCCGCAAAGCCAAAGGCACCCCTGCCGATTGGAACGTGATCGCCCGTGTGAAGGTAGCGGTGGCTATTCCTGTAGTCGGTAATGGAGACGTCGAATCCTATGCCGATGCTAGAAGGATGATCAAGGAGACGAATTGCGACCGGGTGATGATCGCGAGATGGGCTCAGGGACGCCCATGGATTTTCGAAGCCTTGAATGACGTCGCAGCGCCTCCCAAGGTTCCGCTTGATCCACCACCTTGGGAGCGTTTAATACTCCTGAACGAGCACTACCGAATGATGTTCGACGAGTTCCCGGAGGGCTTGGCACTGCTGCGCATGCGCAAGCAGGCCGGTTGGTATCTCCACGGCCTCGCCGACGCGGCAAAAGTGCGCCAGTCGATCATGCACATCGACAATCGCCCCGCGCTGGAAACGGCGCTCTCCGAATATCTGACCTATCTGCATAAGCCAAGTCCTTTGGAGGCAGAAACACTCTGAGCCGCCGAACGATTTTCAGTTAGCCGGTGTAGGTATCCCCAACTTGCACCTTGCGGGCGGGATAGATTATATTGGGCTTAGGCTTTAGGTGGTGTTTGTCGTCTTGAACGAAGTGAAGGATCTCTTATACCATGGTCTCATCTCAAGCGGGTTCCTTCACTATGTTCAGGCTGACACCATTTGACGCACTTCTTAACACATTCCACTATCCATGAATCCCTGTCTCGACGCCTTGCGCCGCCGGTTTCGCAGCCTTGGCGTAGCCAATTTCATCCTCACCAAGTTCTCCGACATCCACTTTGAGGAGTCGGCCAACATCCGCTATCTGTGCGGTTTCAGCGGCTCGAACGGGCTTCTGCTCGTAACCGGCAGGGACGCCTTCCTTATCACCGACGGCCGCTACAAAACCCAGGCCGAAGCGGAAACTTCGGGGGTGCAAGTCTTTACATACAGCGGCGGGATGTCCGTTGCCGACGCCTTCGCCAAGGAACTAAAGTCAAATAAAGCCATCCGCCTACGCGGCCGAACCGGCATAGAGCAAAGCCGGATGACGGTGGAAGCGGCTGACGCGCTGCGCAATCATTTTCCAAAGATAGAATTGGTCGGGACGTCGGGCGTTGTCGAAGGTCTTCAAGCGGTCAAATCCCCGGACGAGATCGCTCTGATTCGCAAGGCTGTCGCGGCAACCGATAAAGTCTTCGAGACGATCCTGCCGCTGATAAAGCCCGGTATCCGCGAGTCTGAATTAGCAGCCGAGATTACCTATCAGCACAAGAAGTTTGGCGCAGAGAAGGATGCCTTCGAGCCTATCGTCGCTTCAGGCAAGCGCTCAGCGCTGCCGCACGGCATTGCTTCGGACAAGAAGATCGCCCGGGGCGATTTCGTCACTATCGATATGGGCTGCTCGTTAGGAGGCTACACTTCCGATATGACCCGCACCGTCGTCGTCGGCAAAGCGACTGCCGAACAGCGCAAGGTCTATGGCCTTGTGCTGAAGGCTCAGCAGGCGGCTTGCGAAGCAGTGCAGGCCGGTCTGGCTTGCGCCGACCTCGACCGGGTTGCGCGGACAATCATCGCCGACGGCGGGCACAAAGACCATTTCACCCATGGTCTCGGGCACGGCATCGGGATGGAGGTTCATACCGCGCCGCGGGTCAGCGCACTATCGAAAGACGTCCTTCGCGCCGGTATGGTGGTGACGATCGAGCCGGGTGTTTACATCCCCGACTGGGGCGGTGTCCGCATCGAAGACGACGTCGTCGTCCGCGATGGCGGGGGGGAAGTGCTCAACCGGTCGGAGAAGCGGTTGATAGAAGTGTAGCCGGTTTTTGCCGGACCTTCTCCGCGTAAGGGCGATCTCCAAATCGCCCGATGAGTTCGGCGGATTGGAATCCGCCATTATGCGATCATCATTCAACTGAAAGAAGTGCTAAACGCAGCACCATTCATCGCTGTCGCAAGGTAATCATCAATCCGCTTTCACCAATCTATGAATCAGTATCTCAATTACTTGGGTGGCGAGTGGAAGCCTGCTCGCTCCGGTCACTGGACCGAAAATCACAATCCGGCACGTTGGGACGAAGTAATAGGGCAGTTCCCGAAATCGGGACCTGAAGAGGTTGACGAAGCCGTTGCAGCCGCACGAATGGCATTTCGCGAGTGGCGGCTCGTTCCGGCTCCGGAGCGCGGCGCAATCATCAAGCGAGCCGGCGATCTGATGAGCGAACGTAAGGAAGACCTCGCGCGTGATATGACCCGCGAAATGGGCAAAGTGCTCGCCGAAACGCGCGGCGACGTTCAGGAAGGCATCGACACCGCCTACTACGCTGCTACCGAAGGGCGTCGCCTGTTCGGCCATACGACCCCGTCAGAACTGCGCAACAAGATGAACCTCTCGTTTCGGATGCCGATCGGCGTCGCCGGGCTCATCACCCCTTGGAACTTCCCGATGGCGATTCCGTGCTGGAAGACACTCCCGGCGCTGGTCTGCGGCAATACCGTGGTTCTTAAACCCGCATCCGATACTCCGCTCACGGCGACGCATCTGGTCGAAATCCTCGTCGAAGCCGGACTCCCCAAGGGGGTCATCAACCTCGTCCATGGCGGCGGCGGAGCGGTCGGCAACCGGATCGTCGAACACCCCGATGTCGCGCTGATTAGTTTTACCGGTTCGTCCGAAATTGGGAAGGGCATCAATGCCAAAGCCGGCGCTTCGCTGAAGCGCGTATCGCTCGAACTGGGCGGCAAGAACGCGATGATTGTGATGTATGACGCCGACCTCGATCTGGCTCTCGAAGGGCTGCTGTGGGGCGCCTTCGGGACGACCGGCCAACGCTGCACGGCGACGTCGCGTTGTATTGTCCATGCAGACGTCTATGACCGGTTCACGGCGATGCTGGTCGAAGCGACCAATGCGTTGCGGGTCGGCGATGGCCTCGATCCGAGGACGCAGGTTGGGCCGGTCGTCAACCGGTTGCAGCAAGAGACGGTCGAGTCCTATGTGCAAATCGGCAAGTCGGAAGGCGCGACCTTGCTCTGCGGGGGCTATGCGCTAAAGGAAGGTGATCACGCGGCCGGGTGGTTCTATGCGCCGACGGTGTTCGGGGATGTCAAGCCCCGGATGCGGATCTTTCAAGAGGAGATCTTTGGCCCGGTGCTTTCGGTGGCAAAGGCTAAGGATTTCGACGAAGCCGTGGCGATGCATAACGACTGCATCTACGGCCTTTCGTCTTCGATCTATACCCGGGATGTGAACCGGGCGTTCCAGGCGGTGCGGGACCTCGAAGCCGGCATCACCTATGTCAACGGCGCGACTATCGGCGCTGAGTGCCATATGCCATTCGGAGGCGTCAAGCAGACCGGTAACGGGCATCGCGAAGGCGGCTGGCCGGTCTATGAGTTCTTCAGCGAATTGAAGACGGTCTATATCGACTTCAGCGGGAGGTTGCAGCGGGCGCAGATCGATAACTATTAGGAGGTGCAGCAACGTGTTAACACGTCTTCCCGCTTGGCGGGGGGACTGCAGGGGGGCATTCCGGTGCGATACTTTCCCCCCCTTTATCCCCCCCGCTGAGCGGTGGGGAAGTTCCAGCCCTTAATCCCCCCCCCGCTGAGCGGTGGGGAAGTTCCAGCCCTTAATCCCCCCCCCGCTGAGCGGTGGGGAAGTTCCAGCCCTTAATCCCCCCCCGCTGAGCAGTGGGGAAGTTCCAGCCCTTAATCCCCCCCGCTGAGCAGTGGGGAAGTTCCAGTGCAACGCGCACTTGAAATGCCAATAACAATCCGCCCCATCAATATCTGGCTTTAGGCTCCGGGCTTTCGGCTCTTCGTCCCTCGCCTATCGTCCTGAAAACGTCGTCCGCCTTCCTGATAAGGTCTTCCTCAGTCCCGTCGTTGACGATGACAATGTCGGCGCGACGGGCTTTTTCGTCCGGCGGCAACTGCCGCTCGAGACGGGCTACGATATCCTCCCTCGTCAACCCGATCGGACGGGCTGCGGCGCGTTCGATCAGTAACTCCACCGGCGCAGTAACCGTGACGATGCGGTCGAAATCGCGTTCAATTCCCCACTCGAATAACAAGGCAGCATCGAAGACTACGACATCGTGAAATTCCGCGAGGAACGCCATCTCGTCTTTCGCTCTGTTGTAGAGCGCCGGGAAAGTGATGGCTGTCAGGTCGCGTTGACCTTCAGGCGTCGCGAATGCGACCCGGCCCAGGGCGAGGCGGTCGATGCGTCCCCCCGGCGAAAGTATGCCCTCGCCGAATCGTTCAACAAGCGCTCGACGCAGGTCCGCATCGAGGATTAGCGCTTCCGCTCCTACGCTATCACCGACCACGATGCCGGCGCCAAGTTCTTCCCATCGCGATGCGACGACCGACTTACCGGCGCCGATTGGTCCGGTCAGTCCGATGCGAAGGGACTTTGGATTTTGGATTTTGGATTTTGGAATTGGGATTAAGGTAAAGGGGTTGTGGGATATCTGACTGAAACGTCAGTAAAGGGTGCAAATAGTAGTGGCATTTATCAGTAGGACAGGCAGGAATGCCTGTCCAATGGACGGACATTCTTGTCCGTCCTACTGATACTACCATATGGCGCCCCCATCAAAAGTAGCGAGTTGATAGAGAATGCGACATGTGGCAAGGTCGTCATCCCCGCGCAGGCGGGGATCCAGACCAGAATAAATTGACACTGTTCCCGCCTACGCGGGAACGACGACCAATTTCGCCACATTCACTACTTGATACTAACCCCGCTTCAACTTCGCGCGCACTGCCGGAATCAGTCCACCGGCATCGAGGATCGCCTGGACGCCCGGGTCCAGCGGCGGGAACGAGATCGTTCGCCCGCCGGACAGCGTTATTGTGTGCGAGGCGAAGTCGATCCCGATCTTGCTGCCGGTGGTGATATCGTCCGGAAGTGTGGCTTCGACCAACGGCAGACCGACGTTGATGGCATTGCGAAAGAAGATGCGGGCAAACGATGTCGCCACGACGGCGGCGACGCCGGCGACCTTGAGCGCTACTGCAGCCTGCTCGCGGCTCGATCCACAACCGAAACCCTGTCCCGCCACAATGACATCTCCGGGCTTAAGGAGCGACGGAATTGCCGGATCGCAGCCTTCGAGGGCGTGCTGCGCCATATCGGCCGGGTCGAGGATCGGCAGGTATTTGCCCGGGTAGATCAGGTCGGTGTCGATGTCATCCCCGAGGCGCCAGACCGAATGCAGAGTGTCGATAGAAGAGTGCAGAATTGACGATGAATGATGAACGGTAACGAAGGACGCAAGAAAAGCGTCTGTTTAAGCCAATATAACAGCCATACCTTCCAGGTGCAAGGCAAAGATAAACCACCGTCCAAGCCTGCAGCAGCAGATACGTAAACGAATCGATCTACATCGCCAGTGCCTCTTCCAAGGCTTCGCCATCACCGCCTCGCTTCCTATATTATAGCACGCCTGATGTCCGGTGTAGAAGTTCGCTTTGGCGCGGCTAAAGTCACCGGCATCTTCACTCATCGTTCATTCGTTTCCGTTTTTCACTATACTTCACTCTGCATTCTACATCCCAAAGCGGCGTCATCTCGGTTCGAGGTGCGCGCGAGCATAATCTAAAGAATCTCGACCTCGACATCCCGCGCGACCGACTGGTCGTCATTACCGGACTATCGGGGTCGGGCAAGTCGTCACTCGCCTTCGACACCCTTTACGCCGAAGGCCAGCGGCGCTATGTCGAATCGCTCTCGGCTTATGCCCGGCAGTTCCTTGGCCTAATGGAAAAGCCCGATGTGGACCGTATCGACGGGCTCTCGCCGGCCATATCCATCGAGCAGAAATCGGGCATCCGCAATCCCCGTTCGACGGTCGGGACGGTGACCGAGATTTACGACTATCTGCGCTTACTCTATGCCCGGATCGGGGTCCCGCATTGTCCCTCTTGCGGGAAGGTCGTCCGGCGTCAATCGGCTCAGGAGATCATCGACCAACTGCTCGAGTCGGGCGCCGAGCGCAAACTGACCATATTGGCGCCGGTCGTCCGGGGGCGCAAGGGCGAGTATGGCGAACTCTTCCGTTCGATGGTGCGCGACGGTTTCACCCGCGTCCGGGTCGATGGCAAGGTGCGCGGTTTGGACGGCGAGATCATCCTTGACAAGAAGCGCAAGCACTCAATCGACGTCGTCATCGATCGCATCGTCGTCCGTCCCGATGCCCGCGACCGGCTCGCCGACTCGGTTGAACTCGCCCTCCGCCAAGCCAATGGCTTGGTGATCGCCGATTACGAAGACGGCGGGGAAGTTCTCTTCAGCGAACACTTCGCCTGCGCCGAATGCGGTATCTCGTTTGAGGAACTGGCACCTCGTCTTTTCAGTTTCAACTCCCCCTTCGGCGCCTGTCCGACCTGCACCGGTCTCGGCTACAAGATGGAGATAAATCCCCGACTGGTCATCCCCGACCCAACCCGCTCTATCCGGGACGGTGCTATCGCCACCTTCAACAGCGGACGTGAAGGCTGGTTCCTGCGGATGCTCGAGCAACTCGCCGAAGCGACCGGTTTCAGCCTTCTGACACCCTTTGAAAAACTGACCTCCGATCAGCAGCACCTGGTCCTTTATGGCAGCAAGGGCCAGCGCATCCGCTTTCGCTATGTCTCGTCGACAGGTAACTCAATGTGGGAGCACGAAGGCCATTGGGAGGGTGTCATTCCCAATCTCCAGCGTCGCTACCGTCAGACCGAATCAGCCCTCATCCGGGAGTGGATCGAGGGATTTATGGGTGACATCCCCTGCCCCGACTGTCACGGCGAGCGTCTTAAGCCTGAAGCGCGAGCAGTTACGGTCGGAGACCTTTCGCTCCCACACTTGGGAGAACGCTCAATCGGAACCGCCCTCGAGTTCGTTAACGGACTGGTCCTCGACGAACGCGACACGACCATCGCCCGCACCATTCTAAAGGAGGTTGCAGCCCGTCTTGAATTCTTGAACAACGTCGGTCTGAATTACCTGAGCCTCTCCCGTGCCGCCGGGACGCTTTCAGGCGGCGAAGCCCAACGGATCCGCCTGGCGACGCAAATCGGCTCCGGACTGGTCGGCGTGATGTATATCCTCGACGAGCCTTCCATCGGCCTGCACCAGCGCGACAACGCGAAACTGATTGCAACCCTGAAACGTCTCCGCGACCTCGGCAATAGCGTCATCGTCGTCGAGCATGATCAGGAGACGATTGAGTCGGCCGATTGGGTCATCGACCTTGGGCCGGGAGCCGGACGCACCGGCGGGCATATTGTAGCCGCAGGAACACCGGCCGACATTGCCAGGCATCCAAAGTCGATCACCGGTAAGTTCCTCTCCGGCCGCGAGGCGATTCCCGTTCCGGTCACCCGCAGAATGGAAAATGGAAGAGGGAAAAGGGAAAAGAGAAGGTCGAATTCACGGGGCGACTATCGATCTACCCCAAACAAGAATCCAGAGCCTCACCTCCTCATTCGCAATGCCACCGGAAACAACCTGAAGGGCATCGACGTCCGCATCCCGCTTGGGAAGTTTATCGCTGTAACCGGCGTATCCGGGTCCGGCAAGTCGAGCCTCGTGGTCGAGACGCTCTATCCGGCTCTGGCCCGGCACATCTATGGCAGCCGTCTTATGCCGCTTCCACACAGCACCATAAGTGGTCTCGAGTTGATCGATAAGGTCGTCGATATCGACCAGTCTCCCATCGGCCGGACGCCGCGCTCTAATCCCGCCACCTACACCGGCCTCTTCAATCATATTCGCGACCTCTTCGCCCAACTGCCCGAAGCGAAGATGCGCGGCTATGGGCCGGGGCGATTCAGTTTCAACGTCAAGGGCGGACGCTGCGAGCAGTGCCAGGGCGGCGGAATCATCAAGATCGAAATGCACTTCCTGCCCGACGTCTATGTCAACTGCGAACTCTGCAAAGGCAGGCGCTACAACCGCGAGACGCTGGAGGTGAAGTTTAAGGGCCGGAGCATCTCGGATGCGCTCGACATGACGGTCGCCGACGCTCTTGACCTCTTCCGTGACATACCGGTCATCCGGCGCAAATTGGAAACCCTCGCCGGCGTCGGGCTCGGCTACATCCATCTCGGTCAACAGGCGACAACGCTCTCGGGCGGCGAAGCCCAGCGGATCAAACTTGCGGCAGAATTATCGAAGGTCGCGACCGGACAGACCTTCTATATCCTCGACGAGCCGACCACCGGCCTCCACTTCGCCGATGTCCAGATGCTGCTTGAAGTCTTGCAAGCGCTCGTGGAGAAGGGCAATACCGTCCTCGTAATCGAGCACAACCTCGACGTGATCAAATCCGCCGATTGGGTGATCGACCTCGGGCCGGAGGGAGGCGACAATGGTGGAATGATCGTCGCCGAAGGGACTCCCGAGGATGTTGCCAGGAATAAGGGGAGTTGGACGGGGGAGTATCTACGAAAGGTGCTTTAGGCGTAACGTCATTCCCGCCTTCGAGTCTGTCCGAGATTAGACATACTTGTGCCGTCGGGTCTCCTCACCCGACGGCATGCGATTGTAAATAAAAGACCACTGGTGTCAGGTGGGGACACCTGACACCACAGAATCGGGGAATCATTGACCTGGGTTCCCGCCTGCGCAGGAATAGCGTCCGCCAAAACATCAAAGCGCCGTCCGGATGTCCCGGGCGGCGCTTGAAGTTCTTAATGGTGCAGACGACTACCGGAATATCGCTTTGATGCTCCCCCAGGTGCGGCGGATGTTGGAGAACGAGAGGGTTACGATTTCAACCTCGCTCCATTCGGTCCGGTTGCCAATCAGGCCCACTTCGACACGGTATTCGACGCTGCGCGGTTCGCCTTTGAAGAGGTCGCGATCGGTAAAAGAATACCGGCTGCCGTCGCCAGTCGGCGCGGCGGTGTGGATCGTGCTGAATCTCTGCCCGTCGAAACTGCGCTGCAGGCGAAAGGTCGTTACGCCAGCCTCACTGCCGCCGGTCCATTCGATCTGCACCTCGGGGCTTTCGACCCAGGCGCGAAAATCCTGCACTGCGCGGGACTCTGCCCAAAGAGCCGCCGCTGCAAGCAGGATGATTATCCCCGATGCAAGCACGGGGACGATGTGGAGTCTTTTCATAAGTATGGACAAGATAAAGTATCCCGAGCCTCTTGTCAAGGGTTGAGACCGTTCCAAGGCCAAAATTCTTACCTCCCAACCGAGAGACCGATTGCAATAAGCGTCGGCTCGTCAACCAACTGCCGGATAGCCTCTTCAGGTAGCGTAGTTAGAGCGATGCGGCCTCCCAGCAGCCATCCTCCGACGGCTCGTTCTAATGCAAACGATATGCCGGTATAGAGAAGCCGGCTGCGCTTCACTCCGACGTAAGCCTCATTGAATTGCGCCGCCCCCCATCCCGCTTCGATCGCGATACTGCCTTCCCAATCTTCAATCGATAGCCAACGTTCCCATCCGGCCGATGCTGTCCAAGCATTGCTATATTCAAGGTAGTCCATCGACACGCTCACCGACAGTGCGCTGGCGTCGAAGTTCATACACCCCGTCAGTTCGATTTCCCCGGTCGGCGGCGAATCGTCCTGATGCGGGTAATGATAATAGGAGATTGCCGGTTCAAGTTCCAGTCGTCCTATTTCAAGTTGACGCGACAACGTTAAATCGACCTCATTCATGACTGCCGGACCTACCGGAGGAGTCGGATCCCAATTGACCCACAACTCAAGCGAGGTCCTATCCAAGTCGATCCAAAGCGATGGCTGCACGACGACGCCCTCGCTCCAGGCCAGGCCACGCCAGACATAGCGCGAGTTAAGTTCAAGGCTGCCGCCGACGTCGAGGGTAGGTGTTGCAGCCGTCATTTCTGCGGCGAAGAGTATGATAATGTTAATGCTAATGAGAGGTATAGGTGCGGAGGGCCGAAGGGCTGTCTATCTCAGGAAGTGATGATTCAATAATATTAAGAATTAACAACTTAAACAAGAAATCATTCTTCACTCTCCTTCGCCCACTCCTCAAATTCATCAAGTTCATCCCACATTTCGAGCGCGGTCAAGGCATCGACTACTTTCTGCCGGTCAACGAACCGGATGACATGATCGCCATACTTAAGTTCAAGATTCTCCGGTGCGGTGGACATTGCGAGGTGGACTGCTTCAGCCAGATGCGGCACGGCATCTTCGATATTATCTACGGCCAGAAACCGCCGTCCCGACTCGAAATGGTAAGCCGCCTTGCGTAATGTCACCCAGAGCGAATCGCTGAACTTCTCTGCCAATCTGCGCCGTTCTTCCCAACCTAATGCGTAGAGCGCCTCGAACCGCGCGGCCTGGGCAATCATCCGGGCGCGCTCATAATAGGGTTCACCGCCAAGCGGCCGGTAGCGATCCATTTCAGTGCCGCAGGCGAGCGCCAGATAATACTCGACGAGGCCGGTCAAAGGGTGGTAGGGATCGCTCCACGGGAGGCGCTCCTCTTGAGCGAAAGGAAACTCCCATCGCCGATCGCGAAACTGAACGCCGCTCTTAAGGCCGATGAGGATGCCGGCTTCATAGCGGCGCAATATGGCATTGCGGCTGAATTTGTCGAAAAAGAGGTCGATCTGCACGGCAAACGGGAACCCGGGCCGGCTGCCGGCCCAGGTTTGCTCCCCGATGAGCCGCTTCAGTTCGCTGTCCAGTCCTGCCAGATAGACCTTTTCCTCTTCCGGCAGGCGGTCGAGATGAAGGCTAATACTCGGTTCCGTCGGTGCTGCAAAAAGAAGTATCGCAGAGTGCAGAATGTAGATCGCGGTATGCAACGCAGAATGCAAAATGAACAGAGAAACCCTAAACCGAATTCTACTTCACTAACACCGCCTTGATGGTCTCACTGCGCCCCCCTGAACTTAGCCGGACGAAATAAATGCCGTCCGGCAGATGGTCGGCATTCCAGATATACTCCGACTTCGCACCATTGGCACTGCCTTCAAAGATCGACCCGACAAGCCGACCGGAGATGTCGAGTGCTTCCAGGCGGTAACTGGCTGAACTCATCGCCGAGACCGCAATCCGGACCTGCCCATTGAACGGATTCGGGAACGCCCCAATCAAGTGCGGCTCATCAGGCAGTTCCGGCGCTTTGCTCTGGTCCGGCACATCGAGGATGCGAAAGACCTCGAACACATTCGCCAGAAATCTGCTCCTTGGCGTTGTCCCACCCTGGCCGCTCACCGCTTCGAGAGCGAATCCGCAATAGACCAACCCATATTCGCGCCGGTAGAGGATGGCACCGGTGCCGGAGCCGTTATCGTAATCGAGTATCGGCTCGGCGGCGCCCAAGGCTTCCATCGAACTGGGCGAGAGCGTCCCGTTGCCGGCGCCGGCTCCGATCAACAGCAGCCGTTGTCCTTCGGACGGCGACCCGCCCCTGCCCTGCACGATCCGTCCGGCCGAGTTATCCGCCACATGCCGCGCTTTGAGAATTTCCTGATGGAAAGCGCTCCCGCCATGGTCGTCCCCGATGAACTGTCCGGCGAGGACCAGATTTCCCCCTCCGCCCAGATAGTTACGTATGAGCGCCTGTTCGCCGTCGGAGAGCGCATTGCGGGCATTGCCGGTCAACCAG
>VGIQ01000042.1 GCA_016867835.1 Calditrichota bacterium
CTCCGGCAGTAAACGTCCGACCGGTTCCGTAAGGCATAGCCGGAGTAGTCTCGTCGATATCGTCGGTGAATAGCGATGTCATCTGAACGCCTGCCACCGCGCTTAACATCGGAACCGGCAGCGCACCTCCCAGATGGGCAAACTTCACTCCTGCAGGCCAGTCGATGACCGTAAAGAGCGCCTCGGTTCGCTTCATCTGAATCAAACCGGCAGGATTGTAGTAGAGCGCCGATACGTCGTTGGCAACGGCCGTAAAGGCTTCACCCATCCCGACCGCGCGCGCGCTGGTGCCGACCTTTAGAAACTGAAGACCAGTCGTGCCGACTTTGGCTTGGGCGAAGAGCAGATCCTGCTGGATGAATCCTGCCAGACCGATCAAAACGCTGACTGCTATTCGCTTCATAAAAGGCTCCAGCGTGGATAGTCCCCATCCGACTTGTTCCAGATTTCCATTGCGATGGTCTCTCACCGAATCACCACGAATTTGCCGGTTTCGATGCTGCCGCTGCCACCTTCAGTCTTATCCTCGACCGTGAAGAGATAGACCCCTGACACGACTTGTTGGTGGTTTCGTGAATTGAGGTCCCAGGCTTCGGCATAGTCGGCGTTCCAGCCGACGCGCTGATCGTCGCCGACGACTCCGTGCGGGATGATATGCACGAGGTCGCCACCTAAAGTGTAAATGCGGATCAGGCACTGCTTCGGCAGGTTGTAGAAGAAGATACGCCGGTCAGTCTGAGGGAAGAATTCAGGTGTCCCGTCGTCGCGGTTCTCCCAGGAGAGGCCGCCGTGCGACTGCCGGTAATTCTCATCGACTCGATAAGGATTCGGAACCACCATCACCTTCCTGCGCTCGACTCCCGACGGCGCGGCAAAGATCGCATTGGCAATTCGCGCCGATTCGAGCGGCTGGGTGCCGGTCTTATAGTCACCGTAATCATAAGAACTGACCGCGTAGTATTTCGGCACCATCGGATGAGCATTTGGGATGATATAATAGTAGGTCCAATCACCTGTCGTATCGGCGCCGTTACTGAGCGTATCGACCAGCAGTTGAGGATGCCCAAAGAAGCCAATGTTCTTGCCTACCGGTTTGCGCAGCAGGTTGATACCGGTGATCGCGGTGTCGGGCCGGTGATCGTCAAGGCGCTCCCAAGGCCGAAAGGCGAGCGAATCGCGCGGGCCGTAGTAGGAGTAGTTGACGATGTCGAACTCATCGACGAAGGCAAAATCCCTCTCCAACGGG
Organism: Calditrichota bacterium; assembly: GCA_016867835.1. Taxonomy (NCBI): domain Bacteria; kingdom Pseudomonadati; phylum Calditrichota; species Calditrichota bacterium. The sequence goes on from VGIQ01000042.1 coordinate 1,247, forward strand.
GTATTGGATACATAGATCCGGTAGCCCTCGAAGTCTCGCTCCCGGGAAAAGGGATCCTTATAGTCGGGGTGCTCGGACGGGTGCTTATTCCAGGTCAGGACGATGTTGCGGGAGAGAAACTCTGCGTCGAAGTCGGTGTAACTGGCAGGGCTGGTGCGCACTCGAGCCGGTTGGCTCAGGTGCGTAAGTCGGGGCGCCGGCGGCGGCGGCGGGCCGCGAAAGTCGGGCACCCCATCGCCAAAGTCGAGCATCCCGTTGCCGCGGGTATATTCGAGGTGCTCGGGACGCTCCAGCATATCTTCCTCTGGCTCGAGCCGGCCATTATTCTCGCTGCCGTCGGGATCGGGCCCGGGGTAGGTCGTCTGCACCCGAACACTGCTCTCCCACTTGTAGCAAACACCTCCTAATTCGAGGGCATAAAGTCCGTCGGTGCCGACATCTTCACCAAACCACCCGTCGCCGTCGCTGTCGATCATCGGATTGTCATAAACCTTGGCCGCCCAATCCGCATTGTATCTCAGACTGGCAAAGTTGAACAGTGCAGGATTAATGAACTCGTTATCGGGTTGGGGATTGTTTCGGTCATGGAAGTTGTCACCAGCGACGTAAGCGATCGTCATGCTGAACTTCTCGCCCGGGTTGAGGCGATAGATGCGGTTACCCGACTCGTCGATATGGTCGAAGATGCCGAGCGGCCCCCACGATATTAGATACCGCGTGTCATAGCCGTTGGCAATGTCGTTCAAGAGATTCTGGGGGGTGTTGTCATCGACGCCCGGCACCTTCCAGTTGTGCGATTCGACGATGACATCGGGATTCCAGCGATCCCGTATGACGTGAGGATTGCTGCGGATGGTGTCGGGCTTGTTGACGAGTAACTGGTCGTAGTCAAACTCCCCGTTGGCCAGGACGAAATACTTGCGGGCATCCCCCATCGGTGTTCCGAAGGTCTTGGTCCAGTCGCCGGGAGCGTTGTCGTCGATCCACGAAGGCCCGAAGTCGAGGTCCGGGTCGCCGTTTGAGATCCACCAGTTGAACGAAGTGCGCAGTTTCGGATTGGGGGCTCGCACTACCCGGGTGCCGGTGACGGCAGGTGCGGTGAAGTCATTGCCCGACGCCACAGCGCGCGGACGGCCGTCGTTGTCGGCGATCCACGCGGTGTTGATCACCGCCGAGTCGAGCGTCCCGTCCGGCCGCTCGTAGTAATACCACTGCTGAAAACCGCAGATATCGTCCTCGTGCCAGACATTCTCGCCCTGCCAGCCTACATCGCAGTCCATATAGAGGCCGACGAAGAGGTTCTTCAGGTAGTTCCCGGCAATGTTCTCGATCTCCCAGTCGACGATGATGAAGTTTTGCGCGTAGTTGTAGGTCCAGGCGTAGGATTTCTGGGTGATCTTAATTCCGAGTGGCACATGCGGCCCGTCGATCGGGTCATCCTTCACGAAGAATGTCTCGGTCAGGGTATCGGCATAGGAGCAGACGAAGTCTTGCTCAGAAACGGCTGAATCTCGATAGCCTCCGATGTAGTTGCCGAGGCAGTCGAATTCGATGGGGAGGGTGGTGCGTTCGACGATGCCGTTGGTAAGCGAATGTTCTACGCCTTCACCAGGCCAGAATTCGTTGATCCCGGGCGAGGCGAGCCAGCCATCGGTGCCGACCGACACCCGGGGATACTCGTAGCCTTCGGCCCGGATTAGTGCGCCGAGCCAGAGCGCTCCCTGGAAGAGATACTGAACCTTCGACCCGCCGGGATACTCGGCTTGCGGAGCCCACTCACCGTTGCAAGGGTCATCCTTGGCATTACGGTCGCCCGGGCCGTTGTTCCCGAAGAAACCGTAATTGGTCATATTCATCCAGATATTTGAGCGGCGGTGCACACGATTGTAAGCGTTCAGTTGCGCGAGGTCGGTGCCATGCCGGACCGGGCCTTTGATCTGCGCACCATCGTCTTTCGGTTCGTCGGTGCGTGCGTTCAGATCAACCGGCAATAGCATCTGCATGAACAAAGCGCCGACAAGGATGGAGGCGCTGCGCAAAAGTCTCCCTCTCAAGGTCGCAGTCCCGGTTTCAAGTCTTCTAATATGTGCGATCTGGATATTGATATTACCGCGGTGCATCGGGCCCGCCAAATGCGCCGATGTCGCTGCGTGAACCATCCGGATCGAGAATGCCGTGATCGCCGGCGTCGATGAGCGGTGACCCGTCTGCAAGCCTGAAGTCGCGCCCTGCGTAGTCTCGGAAGCGTGGATCGACCCGGAGATTCGAGGCATCGAGGGTGGTATCATTCGATATCGAGATGTCGCCGACCGGATTGCCGGCGAAGCCGTTATAGCGCACTACCGGCTGGCTCGACAGTTCGCCCTTCAAGCCAATTCCCTCGGTGCGGATCGACCCGTTGCGATAGATGATGTTGTTACGTATCTCCGGCGATGAGTTGTAACTGCAAAAGAGTCCGAAGTATCCCGATCCGGCGATGACATTGTTGGTGATGACGGCGTTGGACATTCTCTCCAGGCGGATGCCCGACACCCCGACCTCGCTGATGACGTTGTTTACGACCACCGGTCGTGAAGATTCCCGTGCCAGAATCCCGTACCCGGCACCACCATAAATGGTGTTACGACGAATCAGCGGCGAAGCGTTGAACTGGCAGAGGATCGCGGCAATGGAAGCGCCTTCGAGCCGGCAGTCGGTGATCGTCGGAGCGGCTTCCCGCTCGCACAAGACTCCAACCGAGTCAACCTGTGTGATGTAGCAATGGTCGATCAGAGCGTCGCGGCCAGTCAGTCTGAGACCCCACCGGGAGTGCTCAATCGATGTGTAGCGGAGTTCGCTGCCTTCGGCGCCGCCCGCTTCGAAGACCAGTCCGATCCAGTCGCCCTTGCGAGGTGTCGAAGCGGCGGAGTAGAAACGCACCATGCGACCCGGCTCGCCGCCGGATATAAGACGTCCCCGGACCTTGATTTGATATCGCCCTTCCACACGGATTTCAACCCCGGGTTCGATGGTCAGGGTCTCCGTTTCGGGGATTATCACATCGTAAGTCAGGTAGTAGGGGCTTTTCGCCACCTCGAGACGATTGCCGACTACGGGTAGATTCGGAATCCGCCGCCGCAATTCACCGGGCCGGTACTCGTAGCGGTAGATACCGAAGTCACGTCGCGTCTGGTCGATCTCGAGGTCGCGATCCGGCGGGCCGGCATCGATGGCTGCAGATCCAGCTCCAAGACGGAAATCCCATCGCGCACCCTGCTTGATCTTGGAGGCTCCGATGTATTGCGGCGCTAGTCGTAGATTGAACCGGTAGTCACAACTGTCGAGGTTGTCATTTATCTGAACCACGCGCCCCAAACCGAGCGGGGAGTTGAGGTTGAATTCCCCGGAGAAGTTGGCGATGACGATGTTGTAATTGAAATTCAGATCGCCGCGCCGGGCATCGCCGAGTGCCGCACAATAGATGCCCCAGTCGTCGTTGTCGCTGATGATGTTGTATTCAGCCTGAGGGTCGGCAGTCGAGTGCACGTAGATTCCGTTGCCGGCATTGTCGAACATTACGCAGTTGCGCACAATGGGGCTTGAGCCTGCGCCTGCATATAAGGCATGGAATCCGGACGCAATGAACCACGAGCGTTCGATGGTCGGGTTGGTATTGATGAGGGTCAGACAGCCGTAATCGATGACCGTTGAATCCTGACGGACGCCGAGGCTGTCCAAGCGATAATCGTAGTAGCGGCCATACCTGGCTCCGTAAAGGAATCGACAGTATGCGAAGCGGGAGTTGGCGTCGCCATTGCGGATATGGATACCGTCCCAATCCCCGCGGCGAGGAGCGGTGAGGCCGGAAGTAAAGGTGATGGGGAAGGCCTCAGTTCCTACCGCGTCGATCCGGCCTTCGACGACCAACTTGATCCCCGGCTCGAAACGAAGTTCCACCCCCGGCTCTATGGTGAGCGTTCTTCCTGAAAGCACGCGAAGTGTGTCGGTGGCCAGGTAGGGGCTGCCCGAGGCGCGCAAAATGCCATCTGCAGGCAGAGCCGAAATCGGATTGCCGCGAAATTCTTCCCGAACTGTCACCGACGAATCGCCGCAGGACACGACAAACATAGCGGCGGCTAAGAAAAGAGCCGTAAGGCTCCAACTTCGCCACTGACGATACTCACCAGATGTGCGGTCGGATGAGGCTTGAGGCCGGTCTGCCGCGGATCGGGATTTCATAAGCGCAAGGATGTAATGCCGATTAGAAGAATCATTGGTTGGAGATTCATAAGTTCTCAAGATAGGGAGAACTCCCAGCCAAGTCAAGCCTGAATTACTCGTTGGGCGAGAGACAGGTGGATGAATCCTCTTGGCTTCACCCCAGACTCCACTTTTTCAGCAGTTCGACCCGTCCCGCTATGCCGCGCTTCAAATCGAACGGTCGTCCCCGGGTGTCGATGACAAGTCCTACGACTCCGCCGGTCAGAACCCGCTCGACGGTTTTGCCTGGACCCTCCCCCATATCGAAGCCTTTGGAAGGCTCGATCCGTGCCCGCAGCGATTCACCTAAATCGAGCGGCGTCAGCAGCAACTCACCACTCGGGATATCGAGTTCAACCTTGCGCCCCCGGTCGGAGGTGCCGCTCACCTTAAGCACGCTCTTAATGTTCTTCAGTGCAGCAATGCTGCCGAGCGGTGCCACGCAGGTCCCGAGGTGGATAAGGCAATCCTTCTCGAACACCTCGGTGGCAGCGGGCTCATGGACGGTCGCCAGCACCCCTAACTGCGGCATCATAAAGATTGAATCGACGGCCAGCCGGGTTACGCCCAACGGCTCGAAGGCGTCGATCATCATATGCGCGGCTTGCGCCCGGAGCGGCGCGTGCGAGAGGACTCCACCCGACCCGACAAGCAGATTTAGGGACATCATATCGACCAGCGACTCGCCTGTCGATGACTGCTCGAAGGCGTCGGAGATCGACCGCTCCTGCTGAACTCCCTTCAAGCCTACTGCAAACGATTTGTGTTGAATAAACGCCAGCCGCAGCGCTTCCCGGGCGATAGCCTGCTCGATCTTCAACTCTTCCAAGGTCTGCGGGACCGTTGTCGGTCGGATCATCTTGTTGCCGATCCGGTCGCGCAGGTCATCCTCACCGATCTCGAAAGGCACCCAGCGCATGATATTGTCGAAGCCGGATTCGGCAAGAACATTGGAAATGGAGTAACTCATCCCGAGGTTGGCTGAAACAGTCCGGTTGAAGACACCGCCGAAGACGCTGAAGACATCGGTCGTTGCCCCGCCGATATCGACTCCGACAAGATCGATACCGTCGCGACGGGCGATCGTCTCCATGATGAACCCAACCGCACCGGGTGTAGGCATGATCGGGGCGTCAGTCCACTCCATTAATTTTCGGTAGCCGGGCGCCTGAGCCATCACGTGCTCCATAAAGAGATCGTGAATCTTATCGCGCGCCGGCTTGAGGTTCTCCTGCTCAAGAACCGGACGGATGTTATCGACCGATTTAAGATCGACCATGGAACTGAGGGTCTTCTCAATCTCGCCGCGTGCTTCCCGATTGCCAGCATAGATAACCGGAAGCGCATATCCGATGCCGAGTCGGGGGCGGGGCCGGGCAGCTGCAAGCAGTTCAGCCAGTTCGACGACATGCTTGGTTGTTCCACCGTCGATCCCGCCGGAGAGGAGTATCATATCGGGCCGAAGTCGCCGGATCCGTTCAATCTTCTGATGTGCCAAACGTCCATCGTTCGAAGCCAGGACATCCATTACGATTGCACCGGCACCGAGCGCGGCGCGCTCGGCAGATTCGGCGGTCATACTCTTGACAACACCGGCCACCATCATTTGCAGTCCGCCACCGGCTGAGGAGGTTGAAATGTAGATATCGCAGCCCGCTCCGTCCTGCATTGGACGAAGAATCGTCCCGTCCGGTCCGAGGAAGGTGCGACCGGAGAGTTCTTCGACCTCGCGAATGGCATTGAGGACGCCCTTGGTGACATCCTCGAAGGGAGCCTCGACGGTCGTAGGTGCTTCACCCCGAACGACGAGCCGGAATTCGCCGGAGGGCTGCTGTTCGATTAGAATGGCTTTGGTAGTTGTCGATCCGCAATCGGTAGCGAGGATCGAACGCGGGGCATTGCTGGACATAACTATTAGGAAAAACGAAGAAAGAATGAACCGGGAACGAAGGGAGAATGTAAAACTATCAGGCTTCAGGGTTTATCCGAAGGATCGAGCCTCTCACCAAGTTATCCCCCCTTATGCCGTTGACACGTCTCAGTCGGACGGGCGTCCGTGCGGAATATCTCCTCATAGGCTGCCGGACACCACGGCGTTGCAACCGACCTGGTGTCCTGACATATACGCACCCGGATTACACCGGCCGGCACCGGGAAAGGAGCGTCGGGGATTTCGAGGCTGTCATAAGCCATCTTCAAGAACCGCGCCCAGATCGGCAGTGCTGCTGCTGCTCCGGACTGTCCGGGTCCCAATGACTCCGCCGGGTCGTCAAGGCCGACCCAGACCCCACAGACGAGGTGCGGCGTAAATCCGACGAACCAGGCATCAGTGAAGTCGTTGGTAGTGCCTGTCTTGCCGGCGGCATCGGCTGTAAAATGATAGAGCCATCGCGCTGAAGCTCCGGTGCCCCGGTTGAGCGCATCCCGCAGCAGGTCGGACATAATGTATGCCGTCTCAGCCGATAGCGCTACCCGGGGGACTATCGGATAATTCGCCAGAGTCTCGCCGAAGCGGTCTTCAAGTGACACCATCATGCGTGGCCGCTGATGCACTCCACCCGATGCAAATACGGCAAACGCTGCCGTAATCTCGAGTGGTATTACCCCGCTCGCACCAAGCCCGACCGCATCGACCGGGTCGATGCGGGTCGTTATCCCCATTTGACGTGCATAGTCAGCCACCATTTGCGGCGGCACGACTTCCTGGGTAAGCCGGACTGTGACCAGATTAAGCGAGCGCCGCAGCGCCTCCCGCAATGTCGTCAATCCGCCGCGTGAACCGTCATAGTTCTGAGGTGTCCAACGGGAGCCGTCAACCTGAGTGACGACGACATCTTGATTCAGCAGCTCAAAGGCGGGAGAGTAGCCGTTGTCTATCACTGCCGTGAACGCAAAGGGCTTAAAGACCGATCCCGGTTGGCGTACCGCCTGCACCGCCCGATTGAACTTCGACTCGCGAAAGTCGCGCCCTCCGACGAGAGCCAGAATATCACCCGTTGCCGGATCGAGCGCGATCAGAGCAACTTGCACCACAGCCTTTGCTGCAAAGGCTGAATCGACGCGCAAACTGTCCGCCCGCACCCGACTCCAAGGGACGTCGCTTGCTCCGTAGAGCCGTCGGGCAATGACTTCACGGTGGCGTTGGAAGAAGCGGTAACGGTAGTCGGACTGAAACGGCCCCAGATGCTCGACAACGGCCTGTTCTGCAATCCGTTGCATATGCGCGTCGAGCGTCGTCCGAACCGTCAGCCCGTCGGCGAGATAGTCGAAGCCGTAGGTCTCACCCTCCTGTGATAACCTTTGCCGCACAACTTCCGTGAAGTATGGCGCAACGCCAATCTCACTTGAGCCTTCATGCGGCTCGATCTTCAAGGTCTCTGCAACTGCCGATCGGTATTCCTCGTCTCCGATGAAACCGACATCGTGCATCCTGCGAAGAACGAGGTTTCGTCTTCGAAGCGACGCTTCCGGCTTGACGATAGGGGAGTAGAGCCCGGGGGCTTTGGGCAGACCGGTCAGCAAGGCCGCTTCGGATAGAGTCAGATCGACCGGCGCCTTTCCAAAATAGCGCTCACTCGCCGCCGCAATACCATAGGCTCCGTGCCCAAAATAGATTTGCGTCAAATACATCTCCAGAATCTCGCGCTTCGAATAGGCGCGTTCGATCTGAATGGCGGTCATCGTCTCTTTGATCTTGCGGCCGAACGTGCGTCGCTTATGGAGATAGACATCGCGTGCCAGTTGCTGGGTGATCGTGGAAGCACCTTGCTTAAGGCTTAACGACATAATATCGATCAGCGCCGCTTTGAAGACGCGGGCGACATCGACGCCCCAATGGCTATGAAAGCGGGTGTCTTCGATGGCGAGGATGGCATTGATCAAATGGTGGGGGACTTGGTCGAGTGGAGTGGCGATGCGGCGTTGTGCGAATAACTCGGTAAGGACCTCGCCGTTGCGGTCGAGTAGTCGCGTCGCCAGGTGTGGCTCGTAGGAACGTAGTTCGTCGATGCCGGGCAAATCCGACGACAGGAGGAATAGCGTCAGCCCAATCAAGATAATGAACAGCGCGAGCGCCATGCCGCCTGCCACCACCGTCCGGGTGAAATCGTCCCGCCCCAATCTGCGCCAGATATTCCCGACCATTCTGATAATATAAGCAACAGATCGGCTTCGATGCCGGTCAGACTTTACATGACTTCAGGTCAGGACGATTCGAGTCCGCCATACGGACTTACTGGAATCAAATACAGACCCGAATCACCCCTCTGCCTCTGCCTTGAGTTGCAGGATGCGGTGCCCTAACTTATCGCGTTTTGTCTTGAGATAGTGGACGTTATTGCCGGTAGGGGGGATCTCGATTGGCACCCGCTCGGTTACCTCGAGGTCGAATCCTTTAAGTGCGACGATCTTGCGCGGATTGTTGGTCATCAGCCGGAGCCTGCTGACCCCCAGGTTCTTCAGCATTAGGGCGCCGCTGCCGTAGTCTCGAAGGTCGTCGGCAAAGCCTAATGCAAGGTTCGCCTCGACTGTGTCAAGACCTTGATCCTGAAGTTTATAAGCCTGCAATTTGGCGGCCAGACCGATGCCGCGCCCTTCTTGATTCATATATAGCACGATCCCGCGGCCCTCGCGTTCGATCATCCGGAGCGCGGTGTGCAGTTGCTCTCCGCAGTCACAGCGTGCCGAACCGAAGACATCCCCGGTCAGGCAGGACGAGTGAACCCGCACCAGCACCGGCTCCGGGCCGGAGATCTCGCCCTTCACGATAGCCAGATGATGCTCCCGGGTGATCCGGTTCCGATAGTGAATCAGTTTGAAATTGCCGTAAGCGGTTGGGAAATCTACCTCAACCTCACGGAAGACGAGTGTCTCGTCGCGGCGGCGATAGTCGATAAGATCCCGAATCGTTACGATCTTCAGGTTGTGCTCGGCAGCAAACTTTTTCAGACGTGGCATTCTCGCCATTTGTCCGTCATCGTCGAGGATCTCGCATAGAACTCCTGCGGGCTCGAGTCCGGCGAGGCGAGCCAAATCGACAGTGGCTTCGGTATGGCCGGCGCGCATCAGAACGCCGCCTTCTGCAGCCTTTAGGGGATGGATGTGTCCCGGCCGGGCAAAGTCCTCCGGTATGGAAGATGGATCGATCGACTTCTTGATCGTAAGCGCCCGGTCATAAGCCGAAATGCCGGTGGTTGTGCCGAACTTGTAGTCGATCGTCACGGTGAAGGCCGTGCCGTGTAGCGCGCTGTTGTCCTGCACCATTTGAGTCAGATTGAGTTCCTCGCACCTCTTGGCAGTCAGCGGTAAACAGATCATCCCCCGGCCATAGCGAGCCATAAAGTGCACCGCCTGGGGGGTAATCTTGCCGGCCGGTAAGATAAGGTCGCCTTCGTTCTCCCGATCTTCGTCATCGACGACGATCAGCATCCGGCCCGCGACGAACTCGCTAATGGCTTCGGCAATGCTGGCGATCATAGCGCCTGTTGATTCCTCTTTGTTAAATGAATACGCATTATGCGGACAGGATCGTTTCCGTTCAATCCCTAATCCTCAACCTTGAACTCTCCCCCAAAATCAACGCTGCTCCTTTTATCGTCGTTTGCGTAAAGGCGATCATTCAGCCACCTGAGGATCATGTCGGTTTCAAGGTTTAGCCGGTGTCCCGGCTTCAGGTCCCCGAGGGTGGTATGTTCCAAGGTATGCGGAATGAGCATGACGCCGAAACTGCGACTCGTCTTGCGCGATACGGTCAGGCTGACTCCCTGCACCGTAATAGAGCCTTGGGGCGCAATTAGTTGCAGGGTCTTCGGCGCAGTTTCGATTTCCCATTCGGTTGATCCAGCCAGATACTTGATGCGGGTGAGACGGCCTAAGGCGTCGATATGGCCCTGGACAATGTGCCCGCCGAGTCGGTCGCCTACCCGAAGCGCCCGTTCGAGATTGACCCTGTTGCCAACGACGAGGTCGGTCAGATTGGTCATTGTAAGGGTCGAACCAGTCGCTTCGACTTGAAACTGAGTTCCCTTGACCGCAGTAACTGTCAGACAGGCGCCATCGACGGCGACGCTCTCGCCTAACATTAGTTCGAATGCTATGGCAGAGGCTTCGATCGCAAGGACCCGGTTGCCCCGTTCGTCGCGAATGACCCGAACTGTGCCCATGGCTTCAACTAAGCCGGTGAACGTGGTGCCTCCTGCGGGCGATAGGTTACGACCAGATCTGGACCGAACCGCTTTGCCGAGTGAATGACGAATGCCGGTCGCCGATCCCATTCGGGAGGGGCGAAATGGTCGAAGGGCGCGATTCCCCTGCCAATAACTGACGGAGCGTATGCGACCATGAGTTCGTCGATAACTCCCGACTCCAGGAAGGCTGAAATGACTCTGGAACCGCCCTCCACCAGCACGGATAGAATGTTGTATGATGGTAGTGTCGAGAGTAGGGCTGCCGGATCGACAAATCCGTTATACCCCGGTTTTATCGGTAGTGGCAGCACACCTTTGGGTAGCGCGGGATACGACCGGTCCGGGGCGTCAAGGACCACCTGCATGGTCCTGGCGTTGCCAATAGTCCTGCCTATCCGGCTGTCGGGGTCGATCACCCTATGCGGCGCAAGTATAATCCTCACGGGTTGGGGGCCTTTGACCATTCGCACGGTCAGTTCCGGATCATCGATTTCCAGTGTCCCTCTGCCGATCAACACCGCGTCGTGGTCGGCTCGAAGACGATGTGCCAACCGACGGGATGGATCGCTCGATATCCATTTCGACTCTCCTTTATAAGAGGCCATCTTGCCGTCGATGCTGAGCGCTATCTTGACAGTGCACCAGGCGCGACCCTTCTCCCGCCAGGAGAAATAGCCCCGATTGAGGTAGCGCGCTTCATCCCTGCCGATGCCTTCGAGGACCTCGATACCGGCTTTACGCAAGGCGGCAAATCCGGCCCCATTGACGACGGGATTAGGATCGAAGACTGACGCCACCACACGTCGGACTCCGGCTTTGATGATCGCATCGCAACAGGGGGGTTGACGCCCGACATGGGCACACGGCTCAAGGTTGATATATAGTGTTGAACCTGATGTGGATTGTCCTTCGACGCGAGCGCGTGTCAAAGCGTCCACCTCGGCGTGCCGTTCGCCGAAGCGGTGGTGATAGCCTTCAGCCAGCACTTTGTCTTCTTTTCCGACCAGCACTGCGCCGACCCGGGGATTGGGCGAAACTGCGCCGTTCCCGCGATATGCCAGTCGAAAAGTCCTGCGGATGTGCCGGTAGTCTATGTCGGAGATTGAACCCACACTCGGATCAAAAAAAGGAACCCCGAATCGTTTCGGGGCAAGCGCGGACAGGCGGGTGACGCCGTCGCATCCGCTCTCTTCTACCATCCGGGCTATTACCGTCGGCGCCGGGTTTCCACCGGTCTCAGTCAACTCGCATGTTGCGAAGTGAGTCGCGGGCTTTCACCGCCGGCAGGGACTTACACCACTCCCCGAAGAGATGTTAAAAGATAACTTTGCCGAGGCCGCAAAGCAACCTCCCGGATCGCTTCCATTACAAAATCGTGGCAAAAGCAAGGGGCAGACCATGCGGCCTGCCCCTTGCAGCGGTCAGATAAAGGTGAAGGCTATCTCAGGTAGAGCACCTTCTGGGTTGCCTTCTGCTTTGCGCTCTCGAGGCGGACATAGTAGAGACCGTTAGCCAGTCCCAATGCCGAAGCATCGAGCGTCGCCGTATGCCGTCCGGCCGGCAGAACGCCATCGACCAAGCGGACCAGTTCCCGCCCGCTTACGTCAAAGAGGGCAAGACTAACCGGACCGGTCCGGTCGAGACCGAAGCGGAGGGCTGAAGTCGGATTGAACGGATTCGGATAGGCCGGGTCGAGCGCGAACGCGATCGGGGCGAGGTCATTTCCGCCACCGACTGACGACGGACGCCGAATCCAGTTGTAGATCCGCGGCAGGAACCGGTTGAGCGGCTCGGTGCCATTCACACCACCGATTGACTCGAGGGGGAAGCCGAAGGTGAGGGTTTTGTAGGTAGCCGTCTCCTTGGCAAGACCCGACGTGCCGACATCGGCTCCGCCGTTGCCTTCATACCACATCACCCGTGCGGCGCCGTTGCGCGGACTTAGGACTGCCTTGGCAGCCGGCAATCCAGCTCCGGTGCCACCGCCAAGGAAGACCCGGACGCCGTCAAATTCAGGATGACCGGCTACGCCGCGGCAGTAGTTGGCACCGCCATTGGGAATGACCAGTTCCGCGCCCATATATTCCCGCCAGAGGCGGTGGTTGCCGAGGGCGTCGGAGAGGTAGGGCGACGCCATCACCAAGGTTCCGCCATTGTCGAGGTAAGCCGTCAACACGTCGGCCTCGAACTCGTTGATGATGTCCTGCCGATTGTTGAAAGTGTGCCAGATGACGCAGCGGTAATTGGCAATGTCTTCGAGGGTGACGAATCCGGCTTCAGCGCGGTCCCAGCGATCCATCCAGGGCATCGTTTCGTTGCCGAACTGACCCACCATCACATTAGTGGCGTTGATGTTGTTCGAAGCATCGACGAGCAGGAAAGGCGGCCATTCGACCATGAAAGAGACATCCTGCGAAGAGGAGACATCCCCCGGTTGAGCGAGAATGTTGAATGTGAAAGTAACGGGATGCGCCTCGAAGCCGTCTTGAACCCGGAACTGGAAAGGCGCGGCATCATTGGCAAGCCTTGCGCCGCCATCGAGATTCTCGAACTCCGTGGTGCCATTGACGACCTCGATGCCGGCATCCTCGCACTCGAAGTTGACGATGATCCGCTCAGCCATCGCGTAGTTGCGGCCGTTTTCGACCGTCACAATAACATCGATGACTTCACCGGCTTCGGCCCGGCCGTCGCCGTCGCCTGCAGCGGCATCAGAAATCGTCCAATCCGCGACCGTGACGTAGGGCGTGTCGTAGCCGAGCAGGTAGTTCTCGGACTGCAGGACGTTGCGGTTGGACTCCTGCACCCAGGCAACAATGGCGAGGTTGTCGAGCAGCAACTCGTGCCAGAAGTTGTCGGGCAGGCGCCGCGTCAGGTCCCAAGTCAGGCGCTGATTCGCGTTGATATTGAAAGTCGTCCCGCGCCAACCCGGCAGCATAATAATCATCGCATCGTAGTGGTCGGTCTGACCGGCCTGACCACGCCAGTTGACATGACGCTCGTTGACCGACACGAAGAGGGTGACATTTTGGAACGACTGATCGGCCGTAACCGCCACCGAGACCCGCGCTTCGTTGTTGATGACGCGCGCGCTCAGTTCGATAAGCAGGGGCGACGCAGTCTGCTGCCTCTGCAGGATGGCATTCGACACTGCCTGAGCGGTCCGGGAGCCGGTGTATTGCACCCCGTCGATGCAATACCAGGGGATGCTATTGACGTAGTTCGGCGCATTGCCATAGGCTTCCCGACGGCCGCCTTGCAGACCCGACCCGCCGTTGTCAGCCGGGTTGGCATCGTGCCAAGGGTCGCCTCGTGAGGGCCAGTTCATATGATAGGCAATGGCTGAAGATCGCTCCAGACCAACGATCTGAAGACCCTCCTCAATCGCTGGCGCCGCGGCGGCGCAGGGCGGGCAGGTCGTTGAGGTGAAGTCCTCGAAGAGCACTTTGCGCGGATAGGCCGACGCATCGGACGCCAAGACGAGAAAGGCGCCCAGGAGAAGGACGAGCGTGAGTGCAACCGCCCGGCTTCCGATGTCAATGAATAAGGAACGGTCCATCTAATCCAGCCTCCAATATTGGACGTTGTGGTTTGCTTGAAGTTCCGTAATCCGCCCGGTCCAGCCGGGCAACAGCCTCTAATAGCAAGATAATGATACAGTCAGAAGATTCAAAAGTCAAGTAGTTGGAGCAACTTTTTTCAAAAGTTCGGGTTGCCGTTGCCGGGCTCGGGCTTTGAGCCTATATTCTAATCAAGTCTAGTGCTCGCTTGAAGAAATTTGTGCTGCTGTGGGGCGTCTTGCCCGCGCAGGCGGGCATCCAGTCGAGGGTTGCTGGTCTGGGTTCCCGCCTTCGCGGGAACGACGATTTAGCGCAACCTTTCACTACAGTGAAGCAACTCTGCTTCAAGAAGCGTTCACAATGCATCGAAGTTTCAATATAACCAAATGATCCGCTTTTTCAAATACCATGGCCTCGGCAACGACTTCCCATTGATCGATCTAATCGCACAGCCTGAGATAGGTCTACCAGATGCAGACTTCGTCCGACGGATCTGCGACCGAAGATTCGGCGTCGGGGGAGACGGACTGTTGCTGATGGCGCCGTCGGGCGGGGCTCAGGCGGTTCGTATGATCTACTTCAATGCCGACGGCGGCCGTGCCGAGACTTGCTTCAACGGCCTCCGCTGCATCGCGCTCCACGCCGCCCGGACCGGTCGCGTGAAATCTTGTGAGGCTTTCGAGATCGCCTCGGATGCCGCAACTATCGTAGCCGTCGTCGAAGATATCTCAGGGAAGGTGACGACGACGATGCCAGGACCGATTTTCGATCCGGTGAAAGTCCCGCATCGGGGGGAGGGCGAAGTCGTCGAAGTCGAACCCAATGGTGAACGTCTACGAGGCATGGCGCTTTCGCTTAGCAATCCTCATTTCGTCGTCTGGCGGGAAGGTGGCGACTTGTCGAGTTTGAACCACGACATCGAACAGTTGGGCGGGCTGATTTCACCGCCCGATGAACGCGGGCTGTTTCCACGAGGGGTCAACCTCGAGATGGCTCGTCGGGTCAGTGAAAATCAGGTCCTAATGGCCGTATGGGAGCGGGGGGTAGGGCGAACGCTCGCCTGCGGTTCCGGGGCTACGGCAACCGTTTGCGCCGGGGTGCGGAGCAGCCTGTTGCCATCTGGCCAACCCGTCGAAGTTGTAATGGCCGGGGGCAGCCTCAAGATTGAGGTCCCGCCTTCGTTGGATAAGGCGCACGTCAGCGGAAAGGCAACCTTTGTCTATTCCGGCGAACTGGATGACCGGTTTTTCGTCGATTCGAACACCTAACCGATCAACTTGACGACCTTTAGACTTGTTTCCCGGCTCGAAATGCCGGGCTATCCTTTTGCTGCACTCGAAAGGCAGGCCGCCGCGCTGCGTGCCGAGGGACGGCGACTCTTTGACCTTTCAATCGGCGATCCCGATCTTCGTCCGCCACAGATCGTCCTTGATGCCGTTCATAAGGCGCTCGAAGCGTCCCCAAGTCATCGCTATCCTTCAAGCCGGGGCGATGCAGAAGTGCGTGAGGCGGTTGCAAGATGGTATGAGCGGCGGTTTGGGGTAACGGTTGATCCGACCAGGGAGGTGGCGATACTGATCGGCGCCAAGGAGGGTCTGGCGCAATTGGCGCGCGCCTTTGTGGAGCCGGGCGATGTTGTCGCCTATCCGGATCCGGGTTATCCGGTTTATCATCGCGCCGGCTGCCGGCTGGTCGATGGCTCGCCGAGACCTCTGCTTATCCGTGCTGAGGAGGGCTTCATTCCTCATCTTGATAAGGCAAGTGGTGCGCGGTTGCTTTATCTCAACTATCCCCACAATCCTACCGGTGCGACTGCCGATGCGACCTTTCTCGACCAGCTGGCATTACTCCCGGAAGCGGATCCAAAACTGATTGTCGCTTACGATATGGCCTATGGAGAAATGACCTTTGACGATCCGGCTCTGTCTCTCCTTGCACGGTCGCGCCGGGTGGTCGAGTTTCATTCACTCTCCAAGATGGCTAACGCTACCGGCTACCGGATTGGATTTGCTGTCGGGCATCCGGACTTGATAGCCGGGATCGTCAACGTCAAAGAGGAGATAGACTCCGGCGCGCCTGTTCCTTTTCAGAAGGCTCTCGCGGCAATGCTTGATACGTATGACCACGATGGACACCCACCGGAGTGGATGATCGCCAACCGGGAGATTTATCGGCGGCGTAAGGAGACCATTGCAACGGCGTTGGAGTCGGCCGGTTGGCAGATATTTAAGTCAAAGGCGACGTTTTACGTCTGGTTTAGGGTAGGGGAGGACGAGAGTCGGTTTGCAGAGAGGGCACTCGAAGCGGGGGTGTTGCTCTCGCCGGGGTGCGGATTCGGATCCGGCGGGCGCGGCTGGATGCGGGCATCGGTTACGGCACCGGACGAAGACATAGCGCTTGCTGCTGAAGCACTTGCGAAACTCACACCTACACCTTGACCCTCAAGCCCAACAAAGCCCTCGGACAGTCCTTTCTGCGGGACCCTGAGACCGCCCGTCGTATTGCAGCATCACTGCCTACCGACCTCCCAGTCCTGGAGATCGGCTGCGGCGACGGGTTTCTGACTGAGGCATTGCTGTCAGCAGGGCATCGGGTGCTGGGTGTCGAGATCGACGCCTCGTGGATCCCGAAATTGCTTCGCCGGATTCACCACCATCCGAACTTCCAACTCGTTGCCACCGATGCACTTAAGATCGACTGGGAGGCTCTGGGGCGCGATCAAGGGCGACTTCAGGTAGCCGGCAACCTGCCTTATCACTTAGCCAGTACCATACTATTTGACATTTTCGACCGGTCGCGCGAACCAGACTTTTCGGTGACGAAAGTAGTGACTATGGTTCAGCGCGAGGTAGCAGCCAGGTTGACGGCTGCGACGGACGACGACGACTATGGCAGCCTCACGTTGCTGACCCGTTACCACGCCGAATCGCGCTTCCTTTTTCGCGTCCCGGCGACGCTATTTCACCCCCGGCCCCGCGTCGATGGCGGAGTGATCGAACTGACCCTGCGCAATGCAAGCGCCTTGCCCAATGTCGCCTACTATCACTTCCGCCGGATCGTAAGAGGCTGTTTCGCCCAACGGCGCAAGATGCTGCGCAATGCCATCCGTATCGTCAACGATCTTCCCGACGGTTGGGAAGACCTCCCCTTTGACTACACCCGCCGCGCCGAGCAGGTCTCGTTTGAGGAATATCTCGATCTAACCCACAAACTCGTCGCGCTGGGCTTCAAGCCTTAACCTGCCAAGCCATTCATACCTTTGGTGCGATCAGCACTTCGCGCACTTTACGTAGCAGTCCGGTTATCGGAAACGGCTTGCCTATAAAGGGGATGGGTTCTCCCCGCAACTCTCGCGCAGGCAGAAATTCTTCAGAGTATCCGGACATCAGGAGCATCTTCACATTCGGTAGATGTGACCGGATCCGGCGAGCCAACTCCCGGCCTCCGAAAATCGGCATCACCGAGTCGGTAAGGAGGAGGTCGATCTGGTTTCCGTGCTGGAGTGCCATTTCAAGTGCCTCTTTACCGTCCTGTGCCTCAATCACCTCATAGCCTTCCATACGCAGTGCGCGAACGACGACGTCGCGCACTACAGAATCATCGTCGACGACCAGGATCGTCCCCGAAACGAAGTCTTCAGAAACATCGACCTTGATCGGAGTCTCCTCGCGGTGTTCCGCATGAGCCAGGGCTGGAATGTATGCCGTGATAGTCGTGCCCCGGCCTTCGGTCGAGTCGATCGAAATGTAGCCCCCGGCTTGCCGGATAATGCCATAGACTGTCGATAAGCCGAGACCGGTTCCCTTTCCAATTGGCTTGGTCGTAAAGAACGGCTCGATGCACTTTTCGCGCACTTCCGCACTCATTCCTATGCCGTTATCCGAGATCCTGATATAACAGTATTCGCCTTCGACAATGGGCTCGTGGGTCTCGACTTCCCGAGCCTGAAAGAAGCCGGTGCCACAGGCAATCTCGATAATCCCGCCCGGCCGACTGACTACTGCATCGCGGGCGTTGATGACGAGGTTCATGACGACCTGGTCGAGTTGATGCGGATCCATGATGATGCTCTGCTCGGATTTCTCAATCTTGAAGTCGAGGAGGATTCCTGAAGGAATGAGCCTTCTCAGCAGACCCTTCAGATGCGTGACGACGTCATGGCATTTGATGACTCTTGGCTCCTGGGGTTGGCGACGGGCAAATGCGAGCAACTGTCGGGTGAGGGCCGCGCCCCGGTCCACCACCTCGCGAATCTGCTCCACATCCGTCCGGGCGGGGGAATCGGCCGGCAGTGCCAGCGCAATCATCTCTGCACTGCCGCTAATGGCGGTCAGGAGGTTATTGAAGTCGTGTGCCACACCGCCCGCCAGTTGACCGATTGCCTCCAACTTCAGGAGTTGTTGAATACGCTCCTGCGAGGCGTGCAGTTCCTGTCGGGTCTGTTCGTATTCCTCCTGCTTATGAAACGAATTCAGCCCGAAGGCAAGATCCCCTGCCAGTTCCTTGAGAATTGCCATCTCGTCGTCGTCGAACGCATCCTTCTCCGGAGCGAAAATGGTGATCGTCCCTAACACTTTGTTGCTTTCGATGAGCGGCAACGCAACTGCGCTTTCGAGTTCGTAACGCCGGGCAATGTCCTGATATGGCTCCATTCGGGGATTGGACGGTATGTCAGGCACAAGCACCGGATGCCGCTCGAGAACGGCTTCGACCGAAGGCGGCAGCAGTTTATAAGCACCCGGTCGGAGTGAAAGGCTTGCAAAGGGCAACTCGTCGATGCCATGCCAGGCTGCCGGTGTCAATTGCGCGGGCGCCTCGGGGTCGAGCAGACCGATCCAGGCGAAACGATAACCGCCCTCCTCGACAGCGATCTGGCAGAACAAACGAATGAGGGTCTCCCGGTCTCGAGTGCGAACAAGTGTCTGGTTGCAAAGGCTGATCGTCCGGAGCGCGCGCGTAAGTCGGGCTTGAGCCCGCTGCGCGAGGACTCTCTCGGTGATGTCGTTAAACGTAACTGCAAACATCCCCGGAGCGGAACGATAGGCAATACCCTCATAATATCGATCGAGCGGCGTTACATAGAGTTCGTAGCGATGCGGAGTGCCGGTTAGAACGACCGTTCCGAAGAGTTCTATCCAGTGATGATCAAGTTGGGGCAGGACATCAAGCACCCGCCTGTCGATGAGCATCTCCGGCGTCAGACCGGTAATACGGGTGAATGCCGGGTTCATGGCACGGGTAATGTAGTCGATTGGGCGGCCCATTTCATCGAACATCATCTCGTGCAGGCCGAAGCCGCTGATCATGGAATCGAAGATCTGGTGGTATAATGCGGGATTGAATTGCGACAGGGGTGATGTCGGAGTGGCGCGTTGTTCATCAGTGCCCAGAGGATCGTAAGGTGCGAAGGTCATCTCGTTATAGGTTGGTCTTGATGATGTGGCTTGATGGTTCACCATACCTATCAAGGGAATGCTTGTTCATTTAGACGGTCATATCGGCACGCCAATGAGGTCGTCGTTATCTGTTGAAGCGATGAGCCAAAGCCTCTATGATGTTATGGTGATGTCGGTGTCGTTTGCAGCAATTGTGCCGAGAATCGCTGACTCTCCACAGTATTGTCTATATTACTCCTGCGAAAGCGCTGGAGGGTTAGTGCAGCGCTTCTCCCGCTCACTAAACATGTCCCTGACACTCGACATCAACACATCTAATCTAATTATTTATTTGTATTGTCTTGTCAACGTGTTTACAATCAAGCAGCTTTTGGAGCCGCGATAAGTCGTTCTGCTGGGGTGCAGCCGTTTAGTCTATAGCCCTGATGCGGGCGG
>VGIQ01000043.1 GCA_016867835.1 Calditrichota bacterium
CGGCGGATGGTCCAGGGCTCGGCGTTGGCGTCGCCGAGGAGCCGGCGTTCGACGCGGTAACTGAGCGGTCCGTTGCCGTTATTGGCGACGTTGAAGTCGAGGTCGAGGGTGTTATCGGGCTCGAGTTGAGCGAAGATGCCTTCCTCTCCGACGTCGGGATCGGCGGTCGAGTGGAGCATGGCGACATTCAGTTCGACGTCGTCGTCCTCGAGGTTAACCTCGCGGGTGGTGGTCAGATAGTCCGGCGCGCTGAAGGTCAGTTCGTAAGCGCCCAGAGGCAGGTCGGCGACTATATAGGAGCCGTCATCGGCACCATCCCGGTCCCAGATAAAGCGGTCGAGCGAGACATTACCGGTCGGGATCGGATCGCCGGTTGCTTCATCGGTGATGACGCCGGCAATGACCGCGGTGGGACCGTCAACCGTCAGCACCACGGACATCTGAAGCAGTGGCGACTCAACGTCGTCCGTAGTCAAATTTAGGACCAGATGATGGACGCCATCCTCCAAATCCGTAGACACAAACGTCAATGTGACCTCAGATGACTCGCCTGCAGCTACTTCACCTTCATCTGGCTCGGCTGCAACCCAGCGAGGTGCGGCAAGAAAGTCCATATACCAGATGACCTGCAATAGGGCATTGCCCCAGAACCATCTCTCGCCCCGCCAATTGATATACTGATGACTATCGGTGGTTCCGGTCGCGATTGCCCAGCCACGGCCAAAGTTATAGACCACAACTCCAATCCTATCTGGTTGCGGTCCCTGTCCCACGGCGATCGCTTGATACCAGTCGCTGTTTTCGATGTTATCGCAGTTTTGACGGGTATAAGAAGCATGGCTCCACGAACTGCCATTAAGTGACTCGCCACCGCGCCATTGCATCAACTCGGCCAGGTAGTTGTAGTTATTGGCATCTCGATTATTGGAGACCATTACCAGACCATTTTGGTCACCCTGTTGATTGCGTCGCAGGCCCCCCACTTGAACCGGAACGACAGCCCAATTGTTGGTGCCGACCCCGTGGTACATTACACCGCCTCTATCTACCCATTCTTCAAACCGAGCTCGGTTGTTGTTCCAGTTAGTGTTAAACTGGTCGGATTGGTATTCGCGAATCCAGATGCAGTCGAACTCATTGATAGGAAAGTTGGCCATTTGACCGCTGTTGTATTGGGTCATATTGGCTTGTGCTGCTCCCCAAATCGCCTCCATCTGATCACCCCAGCCAGCTGCCTCCTTGAAGAGTGCATAACGAGAACGTGGTTGGTCGCGACCAGGTCCTCCGCGGCGGCGATTGCCATCCTCAGGTTCATCGAAATTGATCCTAAACTCCATTGCACGCTCAGCCAAATTGGTTATAGTCAACGACTCTGCGAGCGTGTCCCCCTCCTCCAAGGCCACGATGAAGCCGGTAGGCTCGGCCGTAACCGCCGCATATAGTGCCGTTGACAGACTGAATGCAGCCAGAGTCGAGAAGGAGAGCAGGGTCATAATGCGACGAGTCATCATTGTCCTTTCTGGTTGTGCCACTGCCATGGTTGTGGTGGATCTGGTCAAGGGAGGAGGGCATATCACCAAGCATTGGCGAAGATTGCAACTTGCAATATACCGAACTGCCAGCCCAAAATCAAGGCCTGCCGGAGAAGATTCTTCTCGCAACAGGCCTTGAAATACCTATTCTATTGAAAATCAAACAATTATTAAGAACTACCGCAGCCGTGAATACTCCCGCGGGTCGAACGCCTGCCGGACTCCCTCGCCGATGAAGACCACCATCAAAAGGGTGCAGAACATTGCTCCGAAGGGAAAGAACGTCAGCCACCAGGAGTGCACGTTGTTGACGCCCTGACCGAGCAGTTCACCCCACGATGGCGTAGGCGGCGGCAGACCGAAGCCGAGGAAGTCCAGGCTCACCAGCGCAAAGATGTCGGCTACGATATGGAATGGCCCGAGCGCAATCACCGGCGTCAGGGCATTTGGCAGGATGTGCTTGAAGACGATCTTGCGGTCGCCGGCTCCCATCGAGATGGCGGCGTGAACGTAGTCCTTGGCCTTCTCGCGATAGAACTCGCCCCGGATATAATAGGTCATCCCCATCCAACCGAAGAGCACGAGGAGGAATACCAGAAGCGCAAAATTGGGACGGATGATGGAGGAGACGATGATGATCGTATAAAGGAACGGCATCGACGACCAAATCTCGATCAGCCTCTGGGCGAAGATGTCGAACTTGCCGCCGAAATAGCCGAGCGCCGCGCCGACCGAGATGCCGATCGCGTAGGCGATTGCCGTGCAGATCAGCGCAAATGAAAGCGAGATGTTGAATCCATAGACCAGACGGACAAAGACGTCCCGCCCCCGGTCGTCGGTGCCGAACCAATGTTGACGCGAGGGAGGATTGGGAGGCGTCCCCGACGGATCGGTGAGGCTCTCGTAGGGACCGAACGGATAGGGCGGCATAAGAACCCAGTTTCCCTTGTCTTCGGCGGAAAAGGACTCCTTCAACCGGCGATAGTCGGCCTCGCCGTAGATATCCTGGCCGAAGACTTTGCCTTCATAGAACTTGAAGACCGGGAAGTGGAGCCGTCCATCGTAACGGACGACCAGCGCCTTGTAGTTCATCAGCAGCGGCGCCAGGAAACTGACGATGTAGGCGACGACAATGAGCAGGAACGAGTAGTATCCACGCTTTAGCGAGCGAAACTTCTTCAGACGCTTCTTGAAGAGGGATACCGACTGGAAGGATTCGCTGACCGCAGTCTTTGCGGTGATGGTGGCGCTGCTCATTTGAACCGGATGCGCGGATCGATGAGAGCGTAACAGATGTCGGAGAGGATGTTGCCTATCAGCCCAAGAACCGCTCCGATGGCGAGGAACCCGAGGGTGATCGGATAGTCGCGCTGGATGATCGCATTGTAGGTGAGCAGCCCCATACCATTGATGTTAAAAGTGCGCTCGATCAACATCGACCCGGCAAAGACAAGGCTCACCACATGCCCGATCCCGGTGGCAATCGGAATCAGTGAATTGCGCAGCGCATGGACGAAGATCACCCGCCGCTCGGGGAGGCCCTTGGCGAACGCCGTTCGGACGTAGTCCTGCCCGACGTTCTCCATAAGACTGTTCTTCATCACAATGGTCAGCACCGCGAAACTGCCTACCAGATAGGCAACGATCGGCAGGACGGTGTGATGGAGTTGATCGAGCACCTGGTCCCACCAGGAGAGGTCATACCAGTTAGGGCTGCGGAATTCCCCCAACGGGAAGACGTCGAAGAACGACCCTCCGCCAAGCAGCACCAGCAGCACCAACCCGGCAAGCCAGCCCGGAGTCGAATATCCGATGAAGACCGCAACGCTCGACATGACGTCGAACTTCGACCCGGCTTTCACCGCTTTCATCACTCCCAGTGGAATACAGATCGTGTAACTTATCAGAAACCCGATCAAGCCGAAATAGATTGAAACCGGGAAACGTTCCTTGATGACGTCCCAGACCGGCTCGGCGAAGGTATAGGAATGCCCCAGATCGAGGTGCAATAGATTCCAGACCCAGATGCCGTAGCGCACGAGGATAGGCTTGTCGAGTTGATAGAAGCGTTTCATTTCGGCGAGCGCTTCCTCGGGGATGGAGACCTCGCCAGCCATGCTCCCGACCCCCCCGCCGGCTTCACCGGCGAGTCCCATCTTCAGTTTCATGATCTCCTGCTCGAGTGGCCCGCCGGGGACGATCTGCAGGATGCAGAAGACGAGGATGGTGATCCCGAAGAAGGTCGGGATCACGAGAAGGAACCTGCGAAGAAAGTAGGATGCCAGTCCGGACATGGGGGGGCTTTAGGCTTAGGGCTTAGGGCTTAGGGCGAACAGAGTGTCCGCGAAAGATGAAGTCGTGGTGTCAGGTGTCGCACCTGACACTGACAAACCTCTACTAACAATAACTTCCCATCGGGTGAGGACACCCGACGGCACACCCCAGCGCATTCTCGGACAGATTGTATAGGGCGTGCATCACGCTGTTGCAGATGGTAGCCGCTCTAACTGAGGTTCCAATGCGACCAGTCAATCCGTCGATCGTTCGACTCAAGAGAGCCCTGCCCTTGACCCTGATTGAATAGTACCAATCTGCTTGATATGAAAGATAGGTTGACAGCAAGCCCGGCGCAAGTGAAGCGGTTGTAACATGGAGAGGCGGGATCTATCCCGCTGCTCCAGTCGGCTTTAAGCCGCTCTCCAGTATCCTGAATTTCGATTCCGATCACATCTTTGCCTTGACGCTGTCCAGTATAGCCTGAAACTTCCCCGCCAGTTTCGGATCGATGATTTCCATATGTGAGACAGCTTCGACTTCCTTCCAGGCAGCATCGACCGATCCTTTCGCGAGATAAAGCCGCGCCAGATTGAGTCGCGCTTCGATGTGATCCGGCGCTAGCGCAACCGCCCGGCGAAAAGCCTCCAGCGCATCGTCGGGTCGTCCCAGCCCCAGCATCGCCCGGCCCTGCAGATAAGGCACCTTCGGATCGGCAATGAGCACCGGCTCGGCTTCACCAAGGAGCCTTAATGCCGCATCGTGGTTCCCCACCTCTATTTGCAGCCGTGCTATGCGAATCTTATCCTCCGGTTCGGTGTCGTAGCCCAACATCCCGTAATGGCCGTAGGTGGTGAGCGCTTTCTCCCACTGACCGGCAGCCGTCAGCGAGTCCATTCTGGCCCGGGTATCTTTCAAAAGTTGATGCCGTCCTTCGCTGTCGGGAGTCACCCGCCGCAGTATCCGTTCCGACTCCTCCCGCCGGTCGGTGGCGTTATAAATCCGCGCCATCAGGTAAGCCGTCGGAACGTTCATCGAGTCTATCGCCAGCGCACGCATGGCATACGACTCCGCCGAGTCGGGATTCCCCATCTGCCAGTAAAGGAAGGCGATATTGTAGTGGATTGACGGATCCGGTAATGTGTCGAGCGGCAGGACGCGCTTGAATGCCTCCAGCGACGCTTCGACCTGTCCGGCTTCGTAAGCCTGTTTGGCAAAGACGAGCAGGCTTACCCGGGTCGTCTCGACCGCTGCTTTGCCTTCAGCCCAACCTGCCAACGAAAATTCCTTCATTGCCCCGCCAAAGTCGCCCTGTCCCAGCCGCGCGTATGCTTCCCGCAGCGACTGACCCTGCAGAATTTTTAGGATGTCCTCCGGATTCTCCAGCCCCGAGCGGCGCCCGACTGCAAGCGCAGAGTCGATCTTCCCGGCGCGAAAGTAGGCTTCGCCAAGCCGCAACAGACCTTCCGAAAAGTAGGGATCGATCGCCAGCGACCGGTTGAAGCGATGGATGGCTTCGTCGAGGCGCTCTTCCGCCAGCATCTGGTTGGCGATATTGAAATAGTCCATCCGTGCGTTCTCACCGCGTGCGATGAACTCGGTCCGAAAGTTCGAGACCGGCATCAGGACAAGCCCCAGCGCCGCAATACGGAGCGCCGGCTCGACCTGCCGGGTGCGCAATGCGCCGAATAGTTCGGTGATGAGATAGCCGGAGCCGACGATCAGGACCAACGTTGCAGGCAGCCGGTATTCGGAACTGACGAAGAAGACAAGTCCCCCCGTTAAATAGGCGATCAGCCATAACCAGGCGCCCCCGGCTATGGCCCAGCCGCGTCGTTTCAAGAGCAGAATGAGCCCGCCGAGGCCGAGCGGCGCGATCAGGTAATAGCCGAAGGGGTTCATTCCCACCAAAGGCGACTCATCTTCGGCGATGTAGATCGATATGTTATTGGCAAACTCGGCGCGATTCCAGAAGTAGAACGCCTTGGTGCCGAGCAGTTTCAGGTAGGCAACCGGCTCGTTGATGATCCAGTCGAAAGCACGGCCAAACCAATAACGGCCGGCTTCGCGGGTGGTAAGTTCACGGCCTAACGCCTCCGACGCTTCGCGGCGGTATTCCTCGTCCTCGAATTGTGGCTCCGCGGAAGTAAGGAAGGGCGCTTCCCAGTAGAGACCGGTCGCGTCGGGGTTGTTGCCGGCGTAGAAGTTCATACCCGCCGATGAGGTCGTCAGAGCAAACTCCCCGCCAACGATCAGGTTGCGCAGGCCGACCGGCACGAGGATTATGAGCGCACCGATTGCCAGCCAGCCGCTTCGCTTCGCCGCCTGACGCCGGTCGGACCTAAAGAACTCCCACCAGAGAAATGGCATCACGATCAGTGCGAGCGGCCTCGCCAGCGCAGATATGCCTAACACTCCGCCAAGCCATAAGAGGCTGCTTCGACCGGGGTTTTGCCGGGCAGCATCAAAGAGATAGAGCGATAGCGCAGCGAGCCCCAGGATCAGTGTCGCGGTGAGTAGAGTCGAAGGATAGAAGAGGTAGGGTGCGTAGAGCGCAGCAATAGCGGCTCCAACGAGCGCGGCAGTCGTCCCGACGACCGACCGGGCCCAAAGGTAGAGGATGACGACTGTTCCGGATCCGATCAAGGCTTGAATGACCATCGCCCGCCCCGGATCGCTCCCGAAGAGGGCATAGATGAGCCCTAATAAATAGGGATAGAGCGGGCTCATGAAGAAGACGCCTTCGCCGACGAGATCACCGGCGGCGATCTGCATCGCATAGGCATGGTAGAAGGCCGCGTCGATTATTGGTTGTCGGACAAAGTCCGCCGACCTGACGATTGCGAGGTGGGTCAAGCGCAGGACGAGCGCTGCGAAGGTGATGATGCCGAGGTAGAGGGTCTCGGTGCGCGACAGTCTCATAGTCAAACCTTCCCGTGCATAGGTAAACGAAGCCGTCAAGATAATTTCGTTCTTCGCTGTCTATTGTGGAAACCGCAGTCTATGCGCTCCCAGACCAAACAGCTCGAAGCCTCTCACTCGCAATTCCCCTTACCCCTTTTTCCCCAACCCCAGTCGCGCCTCGAGACCTTCGAGGACCCTGAGCCTGTTTATCGCCTTCGCCGGCTCCTTAAGCGTCGGCGCAAGCACAAAGGGCCGTTCCGCGCCGTCACCCTGGCGCCATGCCGACAACTCACTCTCCATAGCCGCACTCCCGACAGGAAGCGACGGTCCCGCAATAACTGCACCGCTTCCATCAGTTCCGACACCCGCTGCAGCGCCGACTTTTGATCCCAGCCCGAAAATGATCGCTCGCGGCACCGGGCGGGACTCGGGTGAGGCCGGCTTAGGCTGAGGCGTATCGCCTCCATTCGTCGCAAGAGGCTCGGTTGAGTTCGACGTAACCTCCGCCGAAACCGGCATCGGGTGCGAGGTTTCAGGCGAGGAAGCGGTCCGGGCCGGAGCCGCGAGCGGTTCACCGGGTCGCAGCAGGATCGGTTTTATGGTCTTAGGCTTGACCACTGGGTCGCGCCCGGCGATCACTTCCTTGGCAAGCGCTTTGGAACGGATTGCCGACTTGGCTCCCTCGCCGCCGCGCAACTGGCGGATCATTTCATACTGTTCGACCATCTGTTCAAAGCCCGCCATCTGCTTTTCGCGCTTACGTTCAGTTCTTGACTTCTTCACCGGTTCGGATCCATAGAGCCGGTGGTTGACGAAGATGCCGACGTAGGTCGCGGCCAGAACCGGGACAAAGTTTTTGGCGATCTCGACCGGATCCGCGAGGCTTCCGGTCGGGAGTGGTGTAGATCTATCGACCAGATGACCGAACAGTTGCATCGTCGTTTCACCCAGCCCGATCAGGACCGGCCAGCGCCATTTGCCCTTCGGCGCAAGGAAGCCGCAAAGAAACCCAATGCCGATGGTAATCGAGATGGGTACCGACTGCCGGGCATCGACAAAGTTGCGATAGAACCATAAGAAGAGGAGGATGAAGCCGGGCAGCGCAAGTCGGGCTATGTATTTGAAACGTCGCAATTAAAGTGTCATCAATTCGCAGCAGGAAACAAGGCACTTGGAGAGTTTACTCTGACTCACCCATCAGGCACTAACAAAACCACTCCACTCCCCTGGGCAATCCGCTTAAGTCGCTAAACAGGCTCACCTGCCTGCCGCCGGATAGTAGGATGCTTAAGACCTCATTGGGGGCTTCGTCGCCTACCTCAATCAGCGCCACTCCACCGGGTGCCATCATCCTCGGAATTGTCACTGCCCAGCGGCGATAGAAGGTGAGGCCGCTGCCGCCGTCAGTAAGGGCTTCGCGCGGCTCGCCGTCGCGGACGTCGGAGTGCAGACTCTCCATCCCGGACAATGAAATATACGGCGGATTGGCAAGAATGTAATCGAAAGCGCCAACCCATTCACCGGGGGGTTCGATGAGCGCGTCCCAGGGAACGATATCGACTCGCGCTGTCATCAATAGCCGGGCGGCATTGCGAGAAGCATATTCAAGCGGCACCGGATGGAGATCGCTCAAGACAACCCGGGCTCTGGCAGCCACCGTCGCCGACGCCAACCCCAATGCTCCAGAGCCACAGCAGAGGTCGAGGATGCGCATCGGCGCTGCCACCTGATTCCGCTTCTTCACGAGCGACTCGAACCGTGCAATGAGCGCCTCGCTGTCGAATCGCGGGATAAAGACTCCCGGCCCAACCTCCAGGTCTAGTCCGTAGAAAGGCGCGATGCCGGTGATGTATTGGAGCGGTTCCCCGGCCAGGCGCCGGATGAGCATCGACTCGTAACGGTGCGCCGCTTCGGCTGGCAAGTCCTCGCGAGCCCGCAGATAAAGACCCGCGCGGTTGACTCCAAGGGCGGTTTCGAGCAGGATCTCGGCGTGCCGCAGCGGTCTCAGAACGAAATCGGCCCGTGTCAGTCGCTCGCTGCCGTCAGCGAGCGCCGCGGCGATGGTCATTACTCGATATGCATTTCAGAGTTCTTCCCCGACCGTAATCGCCCGGACGAAGTTGGTAACCCCCGACTTTTCGAGGGGGAAGCCGCCGGTGGCGACGACGCGGTCGCCGGTCTTGATCCAGCCTTTGCCGAGGGCGAATTCGAGCGCCGCTCCAACGCTTTGGAAAAAGGATCGTCCTCCAGGGCTGACGAAGGCATAGACTCCCGAACGCAGTTGCATACGCCGCGCCGACTCCAGGTTGACCGCACCCGCGATCACCGGTGCGCCGACGCGGAGACGGCTCACCCGGGCAGCAGTCGAGCCGCTGGTGAGCGGCACCAGCACAGCCGTCGCCCTAAGATCGCGTGCCAGCACGCTGACCGCGTCTGCCATCGCCGATTCGACCGACGCTTCAATCTTCGGCACCGGCGGAAAGACTGCATTCGGCTCGGCTTCTTCGAGGATTCGCACCATCGTCGAAACGACGTTAACCGGGTCGCTGCCGACGGCGGTTTCGCCCGAGAGCATCACCGCATCGGTGCCGTCATAGACCGCATTGGCGACGTCGGTTACCTCCGCACGGGTGGGACGAGGCGAAGACGTCATCGACTCGAGCATCTGCGTGGCAGTTATGACGATCTTACCGCGCTCGCGACAAAGGCGGATTAGGCGCTTCTGAACGGTCGGGATTTGCTCGATGGGTAGAGTAATGCCGAGGTCGCCACGCGCCACCATCAGGCCGTCGGCTTCGGCAAGTATGGCGTCTATACGTGCCAGCGCCTGAGGCCGCTCGATCTTGGCTATCAGGAGCGGACGCGACTTGTGGCCCTTCATCAAGTGACGGGCGCGCTTCAGATCGTCCGCCCCTTGGACGAACGATAGGGCAATGGCATCGACGCCTTCCTTCAAGCCGAAGGCGATGTCGCGCTCGTCCTTGGGAGTGATGGCTCCGAGCCGGATATCGCTGTCGGGAAAGTTGAGCCCCCACTTCGACCGGACGACGCCTCCAGATTGGACGATGCAGTCAAGACCGGCAGCGTCGCGGTGGATCACCTTTAGGATAACCTGGCCGTCGCCCAGAAGAACCCGTTCGCCATGTTGGACCGCTTCGAGCCAACCCTCGTCGGCAAACCCAACCGCTTCGGCAGTGCCTTCAACGAGGTTCATTTCGAGGCGAAATCGGGCTCCGGCATTTAGTTCGACCGAACCTCCAGCGAACGCGCCGATGCGCAGTTTTGGCCCCGAAACATCCTGCAGGACGACT
Organism: Calditrichota bacterium; assembly: GCA_016867835.1. Classification (NCBI taxonomy): domain Bacteria; kingdom Pseudomonadati; phylum Calditrichota; species Calditrichota bacterium. The sequence continues at coordinate 10,022 of VGIQ01000043.1, forward strand.
GTCGGTGTGCCGAGCCGCGCTGCTGTAGATCGAATGGCTCCCAGCGTTTCGCTGTGGAAGTCGTAACTGCCGTGGCTGAAGTTGAGCCGGAAGACATCGACACCGGTGCGGATCAGTTCCTCGATCATCTCGGGTGATGAAGAGGCCGGGCCGACGGTGGCGACGATACGGGTAAGGCGGGGCATAAGGAATCTTGGGATTTGGATTGTAGTGGTGTCAGGTGTCTTCACCTGACACCCACCGTCGGGTGGGGACACCCGACGGCACGATAACAGCGGATTTCCAAACAAGTAAATGATAATGTTAATGATAATCTTAACTGGATTCCCGCCGTCGCGGGACTTAGGGCGGCTTTCGTCTCAGTGTCCCACCGGCAGCCCCGTCCGGCCGCCCTGATGGCGGACAATCTCGCCGCCTACCATATAGATCACATCCTCGGCGATGTTGGTAGCCTGATCCGCAACGCGCTCGAGTTGCCGTGAAACCGAGAGGAGGCTGATGAATGCGTCGATGCGGTCCGGCTCGCTGCGGATCGCCCCCGCCATCAGGCTATACATCGCGCGGTTGAGACCATCGATCTCGTCGTCGCGGCGGAGCACCCCGCGGGCGATCTCGAGGTCTCTGTTGACCAGTGCGTCGATGGCTTCCTTGAGCATCGCTTGCGCGCCGCTTTGCATTCGCGAAAGTTCGTCTGGAATGGCTACCGACGGCTCACCAGCCAGAAACCGCGCCCGTTCGGCGATGTTGACCGCCAGATCGCCGACCCGCTCTAGGTCGTTGTTGATCTTCAAGACGGCGACCACGAACCGAAGGTCGAGCGCGACCGGCTGATGCAGCGCAAGTATCTTCAAGCACTCTTCCTCGACATCGACCTCAATCTGGTCGATTCTGGGATCGCGGGCTACGACACTCGCTGCGAGAACATCGTCCCGGGTTCGGAGGGCTTTGACGGCGTCGCGAAGCAACTCCTCGACTTCGCCGCCCAGTCCGAGTATCTTCTTCTTCAGATTATCTATTTCGCGCTGGAGATGGACTTCCATTGGAATAATAAGTGTTGTATCACTGCGCATTGCCCGTCAAAGCGCAACTATGTCCGAAACTTGTCTCTGTATTGTGAGCCTAATGTGAGGATTCAGCCTTTCGGCGGGCTTCACCAGCCAGATTGTGAGCGGCCCTTATCGGGTCCGGCAATCGGTAACGGGTGCAGCATTTCAGCGCCAAATCCACCGCCGCTTCGATCCCGCACAAGTGCCCCGGCGATATGAAAACCGGTTTGACGCCGGCTCGCGTCCGGAGCACCCGGCCGATCTCCATCCCCTCACGCTTTGCCCTCTCGCGTCCACCTATAGTCTGAATCAGCGCCGACCAGTTTCCCCGGTCCGGTCCCGGCTCGACAAAAGAGCCCGTCAGACGGGTTTTCCCGCATCCCACCGTCGGCAGGCCCAGTTCCAATCCAAGGTGGCACGCGATCCCCATACGACGGGGATGGGCGATTCCCTGTCCATCGACGATGACTGCGTCGGGCCGAAGCGTCAACTTTGCAAAGACCTCGAGCAGCGGCGGGAGTTCCCGAAAAGCAAGCAACCCTGGAATATAGGGGAAACAGGCGGGAAGCGTTGCCGTCGCACTCTCCACCACCCGCCCTTCCTTGACGCTCCAGACCACCACCGCAGCATAGATCAATCCCGATTCTTCACGTTCATCCTGCCACCTTCCGCGCACTGGATCGGACGAAGTGTCGGCTCCGGCAACGAGGTCACAGTCCAATAGTCCGCCGAATATGACCAGCCGCTTGCGCAGTTGATTCTGAAGCGCAATGGCGGCAGAAACATCAATGCTGCTTGGCACTTCGTCGGAGGTCTTCGATCCCAACATAACGTTGGTTGACTGGAACGGCATCAAACCCGACCGACTTTCCATAGTTGTAGAAATCGACCTTTACCTTCTCGGCTTTCCCGACCCCGAAGTGAAGGGTTAGGCTATTCTGGCTGCCTGCGCCTTTACCGCCTTCAATCTGACGGACGATTGTCCGGCTTTCGGTCCGGACTTCAACGATGGCACCGATTTGGGTAAATGGGCTATAGACATGAGGCGAGGCAGCAATCTCGATCCAGTTGCCGGTTTCGGTGGTGGAGTTGTGGAAGAGTTCGACCTTCCCCCCTTCACAGGCAGCCAGATCGAGCCGTCCGTCGTTGTCGTAGTCCGCCGTAGCGCAGCCCCAGCCGTTGAAGATGCGCACACCGGCAAGAAAGGTGATGTCTTCGAAGTGGTCGCCCTTGTTCTCATAGAGAAAACTGCGGCGGTTGGGATAGACGCAGGTGATGAAGAGGTCAAGGTCGCCGTCGTTGTCAAAGTCGCCGAAGACCGGCTCCGAATGGCACTCCTCGTATTTGATGCCCCATTGTTTGCGGACATTCGTGAATTTCGAATCTACATTAGCATTAGCATTAGCATTATTCCGGTAGAGCATCGTCCTGTTGCTGAACCCTATATATCTCGGGTGTGCCAGGTTACAGGCGATCAGGTCGAAGTCGCCATCGCCGTCGAAGTCTGCCCACTGGCAGCCAATGGTGTGCCCCCACCAGCCTTCGACTTCGACGCCGGCAACGCCGAAGGAATCGGCGAAATCATGGAATATGGCATAGGGAATAGGGAACTCATCGTCCTCTATTCCATCTTCCATCTTCCATTGACCATTGACGAACAACTGATTCCTCTGCAGCCGGTAGTTCCCCACATAGAGGTCTTGATCCCCATCCCGGTCGAAGTCGCACGCCACCGGCGAACGTCCGCAGAGCCATTTGCCGTCCTTGGGCACCAGTCCGTAGTCTTCGGTCGAATCGTGGAAAGCGCCGTCAGCATCCTGCACCATAAGCCTCGAGGGCCACGCGTTCCCGAGGTCATCGGCGCCTTTGGCGGGTCGTTCATAGCCGGGGATATAGAGGTCGAGCCGCCCGTCTCCGTTGGCGTCGAACCAGATGGCGGCTTCGGTGGAGAAGGAGTCGGCCAATGCTAATGCAAATGTTAATGCTAATGAATCGGCGCTGCGGATTCCGGTGTTCCGGAATAATCTCTCTGAGTTGGCAGTATCGCCGGATGATGAGAAAGTGAATAGATCGAGATTGCCATCGTTGTCGTAATCCCCCCAGATTCCACCGTGGCAGCCTTCCGCATCCAGACCGGCCGACTCGGTCAAGTTCCTGAATTGCATTGCATCAGCATTAGCATTAGCGTTGGCATACAATCGCCTCCCTCCCGCCAATAGATCGTCATCCCCATCCCCGTCGTAATCCCCCCACGCCACGCGGCTTCCGCGCGCGCTGTCCAAGCCGACCTTTGCCGTCACGCGCTGGAAAATGATGCCCCGGTAGTTGGCAACCTTGCGGCAGAATGCCAGCAGTTCCACTTCGTCCTTCAGGTGGAACACTGCCTTCAGACTATCGACCGCCCGCCCGGCAAACCGGTTGTGAACGTCCCCCAGCCGGGCGGCCTCTACCCAGTGGAACGCGCACTGTGCCGAATCGCCCTCGGCGAGCGCGATCCTTCCCAACACTAAATGCTGCGGCGAGGCGGTGTTGTGGTCATCCACGTCATAGACCGCGAGGGCGAGGGATTCCTCCGCCAGCCGGCGAGCCTCTGCCGATTTTGGATTTTGGAGTTTGGGGTTTGGAGTTAGATAGAGGTTTGCGAGCAGGAGGGGAAACCCCGCTCTTACGGCTTGTTCGACCAGCAGCCATTCGGGCGGCGAGTAGTAGGACGGTCTCGCGAGGTGGTCGCGAGCCATATAAGCGCGCTCCGCCCAGTCGTTCACCCGGCTTAGCGCTTGAGGGATGTCGAACAGGGCACTTGCAACCTGATGGAGCACGAGCGGATTGTCAAAGTGCAAACGGATCAACGAGTCCGCTTCGGCGAGCGCGGAAGCCATGTCCTTCAGCGCGATATGGGTGGCGATTAAATTGCGCCGCGCATAGATCGCCCAATCGCTATGGGAAAACCGCTGAATGAAGTCCCGAAAGTAGGGCACCTTTGCCGAATCGTTCGTCCAGATCGGATACATCCCGTCCCAGAAGGCGGAGCCGATCTGTTCGTCCGAGAGTGTGTTGTCGGGAGGTGCGGCTTCCTGCGTAGACGACGTCGCAGGGGCGCAGAGGAACAGCAGGTAGAGGAGGTCGGTGAGCCACCAGCCGGGGGTCGAAGAGAGGTCCCACCGGCGGTTATGCCGTCTTTGAGGGTCAGGTTTGCCGAAGCGCATAATGAGCCTTACGATTCTAGCAAGCGGGGCGGTCGAAGTCTTCTGTCCGGGGTTTCCGCCTTCGCGGGGCGACATACACCAGTGGCCTCCAAACTTACTTCGCCTCCGGGTCGTGCTGAAAGATGCCCGACGCATTCCCTTCGGTATCTTTGAAGTAGGCTGCCCAGCCGATACCGGGAACAGCCAGTTTGGGGTGCAGGACCTCTCCGCCGGCATTCCTGATCCGCTCAAGGGTGTTATCGACGGAATCTACGAATATGGTGATCAGGTTGCCATGACCGGGGAACTCGCGGCGCATCATACCACCGTTCGAGCCGGCTTCATCTTTCGGTCCCGCCTCGAACATCCAGTAGTTCTGCCCCATCGGAGACTTGCTGAACCTCCATCCGAAGGCTTGCTCGTAGAAGGCCATTGCCCGCTCGGGGTTATCGGCTTGCAATTCGAAGTAGTTAACCTTGGGCATAATCGTCCTAAATGTTGAAACCTGCTGCTCGTTAATTCGCGAATAGTGGTGTCAGGTGTCTCCACCTGACACAGACCACGGGTGGGGACACCCGACAGCACGAAGCGCTACTCTTCGCACCTCCCGCCCAGATGCTTCGCCAGGAAACGCTCCGCCGCAGCATAAAATGTCAACCTATTCTCGGGACGGACGAAGCCATGCCCTTCGTCGGCAAACTCGAGGTATTCAACTTCGAGCCCGGCTTCCTTCAATGCTGCAACGATTTGATGGCTCTCGGCTTTGGCCACGCGAGGGTCGTTAGCCCCTTGGGCGATCAGGAGCGGAGCCTGAATGCTTTGAATATGAAAGAGCGGCGACCGCGCCCGGAGCAAGTCCATCTCGGTTTCGGGATTGCCGATCCGCCGGTAAAGGACGGGTCGGTAAGCCTCCCAGTAAGGCGGAATGCTATTCTGAAAGGAAATCAGGTTCGACGGGCCGACCAGTTCGACACCGCAGGCATAAAGGTCGGGTGTGCCGGTCAGGCCTGCGAGGACGGCATAACCGCCATACGATCCGCCATAAATCGCTACCCGCTTTGGGTCGGCTAACCCGCGCTCGACCAGAAATCGAACACCGTCCGAGATGTCGTCCTGCATCGCCCCGCCCCATTCGCGGTCGCCGGCGTTGACGAATTCCTTTCCGTATCCCGTCGAACCGCGAAAGTTAATCTGCAACACTGCATAGCCGCGATTGGCGAGCCACTGGGCTTCGGCATGGTAGCCCCAGGTGACGCGGCTCCAGGGACCGCCATGGATATGGATTATCGCCGGCAAATCCTGCGGCAGAGCACCCACCGGCAAAGTCAGATAGCCGTGGATTGTCAACCCATCGCGCGCCGGATACGATACTGGCTGCATCGGAGCCAGTGGCAGACCGTCCAACTCCGGGCGCGATGTGAAGAGTAACTCCCCGGTCATCCGGTCGGTACGGTAAAGATAATACTGTATCGAACTGGTATCGGTTACAAACTGCACGACCCATATATGGTCGTCCGTCGTCCGACCGATCAGTTGATAGTCGCCTGGCGCCAGACGCGAAACCGCTTCGAGGTGTGGCGTGATGGGCGCGTCGAGCGCCCGCCATTCCGTCCGTTCACGCTCGAATGCGACTGCCTGCAACTTCCGCGAAGTCGGGTGCAGGAGGTAGTTTGATAGGTCATAGACCGGGTCAGTGGCTATCGACTCCTGGATCCCGGTTGCCGGATCGAGCCTTCTGAGTTCGGCTGAATTTGAGGCGAGGGAAGACCGCATCCAAATCGAACGGTTATCGGGTGTGAACTGCAGCGGCGCTGTCGTCATCAAGTCGTCCGATCCCCAGCGGAGGATTTCCCGCCAGGGGGTGTCCGGGTCTTCACGATAGAGCATTTTCATCCCGCCGTCGGGCAACGGCACGGTGGCGGCCCGGACGACAAGGTCATGATCGGCTACCCAGCCGGTCGCGCCGATGTCGTTTAACGCCGCAAGCGTCATTCGGCCGGTCGGGATATGAAGGAGATAGACGTCGTGGAGCCGCCTGTCGCGGTCGTTAAGTTCGACCAGCGCCTCGTCGGGGCGGGCGTAGTCGATTTTCAGGACTTTTGCCTGGACGCCTTCGCCGGGAGTGAGAAGTTGGGGATCGCCGCCGGCTTTGTCAACGGTGTAGAGCCGCCAATTTTCGTCGCCGTCGCGGTCCATGAGGAAGAGGATGTCGCGGTTGTTGCGCGCCCAAAAGCACGCTTGGACACCACGCCCGCGGTCGTTTGTAATGGGGTGGTCGTTGCCTCCGGCGGTGCTGCGCAGCCAGACGTTCAGCACTCCATTCTGTGGAGCGAGGTAAATGATCTGCTCGCCATCCGGAGATATCCGCGGTGCCGACCGCACCGGGTTGCCGAACAGCAGTTGACGGGGAATGAGCGGCGAAGTATAGTTCAAGTAACGATTCCGATTTATTTCGACTACTGCGACCGACTGCGAACGTCTTTCAGAGTCGTCTGACCGCTCGTTCGCACCTGGTCCGACTCCGCAAGTGAGATAGCGCACAGGGTCTCCTCTGATTCCGCACAACGCCGGACTCTGGCACACCGGTTGCCATCTTTAGGAGCCAAACGATACCCAGACCCCAGTACGTCAAAGGAGAACAGAAATGAGATTGAATTACAATAAAGCCCTCGTCTTCATCATCGCCCTCGGCCTTTTCTTAGGCTGCAGCGAGAGTGACTAATCGCCGGTTGCCCCCAAATATAACGTAACTTAAGACGACCAGACGGATGCCTCGGAGGATGCCGGTCCCGGCATTGCTGATAAGGACGAAGGCTTCCTCGCTATGACCATCGAGGCGACCAGCGCCCTCCAACGGGAAGGCAGCATACCGGTGATCCAGCCGCCCCTACAGAGGGACACTGCTTATCACCGGAAGGGACTCACGATTGAGATCACCCGAACCTACTTCGACGCCGACAGCAACGCCAGCGACGCCTATGATCCCGAGACCACAGTGCGCATCTTCGTTGCCCTCAGCGCCAGCGGGACGATCGACAAGCCTTTCCGGCATTCGCAAATCGAGCAATCGGGCTATCTCAATGTCACCGGTGTAACCCCCTCCGACACGGTACTGGTGCTAAACGGCAGCATCACTCGCTCGGTCGAGAGTGAGTTCCAGTCCGGCTGGCGCGCCCCCGTCGTGCGGACCTACTCCGGCGCCCACACCTGGGCGGTTGTCAATGTCGCTATCGGCCGCGACCGGTTGCTCTATCCCTATCCCCTTTCGGGGACGATTTTCGGCACCGCCGAATTCACCCGCACCCACACCAACCCCAACCACACCCGAACGGTGACCGTCCGGAGCGACTACGCAGTCGAATTCGATAGCACCCGGTTCGCGCCGATCGGTTTCGGGGCAGGTGGGAGTCTGCGATTCTGGATCGACCTACTCCTCGGCACGACCTGCCGTGAGCGTCCATAAATGTCGCGGGGGTGGCCGGAGGTTATCACACCGATGACGTCGGTCGCATCTGGAATCGTCCTGCCGGCCGGGATGGCACTCCCCGGCCGGCAGCCTTTTTGTCCCGTAGAAAACTATCGCTTCAGTTGCCGTCCCTTCCAGTCGATCCTCCCCACCAGCGACAGCGGGCCGAGCAGCGTCAGCAGCGGCAACAAAGCCAACTCCGAAAGGAACCATGCCATCCTCCAACCTCGCTCGCCCAAAAGCCGTGCGCCTTGTTCGAGCGCGTAGTAGTCGGCGATCATCCTGATGATCAATGCCGCGACCGGTATCATCCAGCCCAGGTATCCGAAGGCAGCGCCAAGAAGCCCGGCCAGGATTCCGGTATTGAACAAGTGCAACGCTGCTGCAGGGAGGAGCAAGGCTGGAGAATATCTGGCACCGGCGGAGAGATGCCGCCTCTTCATGCGCCACCACCGGTAGAACGATTCCGGACCTGTTGCCGGGACGAACGTCGCCGGGTTGCTCGCAAAGACCACCCGGCCTCCGGAGCCGGACAATCGCTGCAAGAGTAAGTCGTCATCCCCCGAAGCCCCCGCACCGGAGTCTCCGAAACCTCCAACCGCATCGAAGGCGCTCCGGCGATAAGCGAAGTTGCGCCCGGCGACAGTTCCGGGGCGGCCTATACCAATCAACCCCGCGGAGACGATACCGTTGATCAGAGCGTCGAATCGGGCGAGGTCGAAGTTTCCGGTGCGACTTGTAACCGGTGAAAAACCGGCTACAGCGACGACGTCAGGCACAAAAAGGGCGACCATTCCAGCAACCCAGCCTGGCGGCGGGACGCAATCGGCGTCCGTCGTCAGGATGATCTCGCCGGTTGTAGCGGCGATGCCGGTTAAGAGCGCGCTCTTCTTGGGGGACATTCCCCTGCGAACCGTCCCCGCCGGCAAAAGACGAATGCGGGGGAATCCGGCTATGGTTTTCGCAACGATCTTCGCCGTCCGGTCGGTCGAATCGTCGTCGAGGATGACGATCTCAAGGTGGTCTGCCGGATAGTCCTGACTCCTCAGTGCCTCGACGCACCGTCCGATGACCACCTCCTCGTTTCGAGCCGCAACCAGCACGGCTGCAGTTGGACACTCACCCGTCTTCGACGACTGCAACCGCCGCATCCCGAGGGTCAAAGCGCTGACTGCGACGATCCAGACGGCTCCGGTGCCGATCAGGAGGACGCTATAGACCGCTTCCAGGAAATGCCCGTTCAAGGGTTCCCCGGCAGATCTATAATTGACCGGATCGCATCCTGCGTGATCGGCGACCTAATCCTGGGTGGGGGGCGGCGGCGAGGGGAAGAGTTCCTTCATCAGGCCGACGAGTTCGGCCTGCCGGGAGATTACTCTATAAGGCACCTTTCGCTTCACTGCGATCTTTCGAAAGAACCCATCGTCATCGCCGCCTTGAACGACGACGATTGCTTCGCCCGCTTCTGCTGCAAGCCGGTTGAACGGGTCGGAAAGGGCGCCGCGCCGGGCCTCGCCGCCGATATGAAAGACGAGCACCGGGACTTTCGCCTTTTCGGCTGCTTTGACCAGCCCGGCGATGCGCTTTTCTTCATCGCGAACATCGACCTTGGCTGCGCCAAGCCCTTTTGACGATCCACCGGCTACCAGGATGATCGTCTTCGCGCCGTTCAGACTGTCGCCGGTGGCGAGCGGCCGGTAATGCGTTTCGACCTCTGCCCGCAGCGCCAGACCGCGCACTATCATCACGTCCGCGGCCTGGCCCGCCGAGGTGAGCAGCGCCGGCGTCTTATAGGTGTCCAGCGTCGTGTCGGGTGTCGCCGCAAAGAGCGAAGCCGTCCATGCCAACGATGCAAGCATTAGCCCGCGGAACCAGTTCCGTCGGATAAGTCCCGATCCCCCTATGGTGGTAATAGATCTCATTGCAGGTAGTAACCGACTCCTTTGGTTGTAATGTCATGGTAGTTTGGCAGCCCGGTCAGGGCGATCCCGCCGGTCGGATTGAGGTCGTTCAAAGTCCGGCAAATAGCCTGAACCGCGCTGAGGTGCCGACCGACGCGGACCTCGAGCGGGATGCCTTCCTCGGGGAACGGAACCGCGAGTCGTCCGAGGCGCGCTGCACGCACATAGAGCGGATCGCGCGACTTGACGATGAGTGCATCGTCGGTCCGACCGCGCAGCCTTCCTTGAAGCGCGCCGGCCGATTCGAGCAGAATCACCCGCGCGGTCGTCGCATCGCCTAACTCGCGGTGGATGAGACCCCGAAAGTTGACCGGCGAAGGTTCAAGGCGGAATGAAATACCCTCCAACTCGAGATCGACCACCGCCAGCGCGGCAACGTCCATCGCCCGTTCGTGAGCCACGACGGCATCGATCACCGGGTATTCCGGAGCCGCCTCGTGTAAATCGATCACCAGATCGACTTTCTCGCGACGCACCACTTCGCTGATGGCAAAGGCGACCTGCTCGGTCCGCGTCCCGTTGGGGCGACCCGGCCAGGCGCGGTTGAGATTGCGCGTTTCGTTGCCGGAGAGGATCTGCCCCGATGGATGATGCCGGTAAATAACCGGATCGGGCCAGCCGTCGAGGACATTGGTAAATCTTGAGCCGACGCGGAACTCACGCAGCCGCCCGCGCCGGTTGGTCAGGTGAAATCGCCCCGGATAAGCCTCCTGCGGCTCGGTCGCGCTGAATGCCGCATTGTTAGCGCGCGGTATCACGATCACCCGGCCGCGCTGCACGGCAAGATTCTCCAGCATGACGACGGCAGCGAGGTAACCGGCCGGCTCATTTGGGTGAGTCCCACCCAGAATAAGGAGCGTCCCACCCGGCTCGCGTCCCTCGAAGAAGTAGAGTTCGTTCTCGAGGCGCGTCCCGGCGATCGGCGAATGGTACTGGCTGAGTCGTTTGACGGTGCTAAGACCGAACGACGGATGGAGCGTTTCTTCGCGGCGCTGGTCGAGGAACTCACCGCTGGACGACCAAGCTGCGATGAGCGCCAGCGTCAGATAAAGCCAGGGACGGCCTATATTGGATTTTGGATTTTGGATTGGGAAGTTGTAAGCGATCCAAGGACTGAATGCACAAACTATCAAGCAACATCTTGCCGTCGGGTGACCCCACCTGACGGCTGGTGTCAGGTGAAGACACCTGACACCACAAGTTAGACCGAAACTCCCCTCAGGTCAAGCGCACCTGTTGCCTTCGGGTCAAAGCCGCACCATCACCTCG
>VGIQ01000044.1 GCA_016867835.1 Calditrichota bacterium
TCGTTGCGGGTTGGAATTGCCTACACAGGGATAATGCTTCTCTACACCCTCTTCTTGCGACGGGTGATGGTGCTCGATGTGATCGTCATAGCTACGGGGTTCGTCCTGCGGGTCTTGATGGGGGGGGAGATGATCGAACTGCCGGTATCGCACTGGCTTCTGCTCTGCACTTTTTCGCTCGCTCTCTACCTCGGGATGATCAAGCGGCGGCAGGAGATTTCTGTTCTTACAGCGGGCGAAGGCGAACCTGGCTCGCGCCGGGTGCTTATGAACTATCCACCGGTCGCAATCATTGATGGTTGGATAAGTGCGCTCTCGGCAATGGCGCTGCTCTGTTATGCGCTCTACACAGTCGATCCGGAAACGGTTGCCAAACACCACACTGAAGCGCTCATCTACACGCTTCCATTGGTCGTCTTCGGCATCTTCCGCTACCAGAAACTTGCCCTGACCGGCCGCGCTGGCGAAGATCCGGCGACTCTGGTGACGACCGATACCGGCATCCGTCTGACGCTCATACTCTGGGCGCTCACCTCAGGGCTTATCCTTTACCTTGCCCGAGTCTGATTAGATTAGTGGTGCAGGGTGTCCACACCCGGCACCACCGTCGGGTGAGACACCCGACGGCAAAAAAATCCTCTACCTTGCCCGAGTCTGATTCTTCTCCCGCAATCGGTCGAGTACCGTTTGGAAGTCATCGGGCAGCGGCGACTCAAAACGGAGTCGTTCGCCAGTAACCGGATGCTCAAAACCGAGCAGTCGGGCGTGAAGGAGTTGCCGGCGGGCGATTTCGAGGTAGTCTGCAGCCTCGCTCCGCGCGGCGGTCGAGAGCCGTCCCATCTGGCGGTTGCGACCGCAATAATCCGGATCGCCGAAGACCGGGTGTCCGACATCCGAGAGATGAACCCGGATTTGATGCGTCCGGCCGGTTTCGAGGCGCAGCGCAAGCAAGGTCAGAAACGGAAAGCGCTCGATCTGCGTCCAATGGGTGCGGGCCTCTTTGGCTGAATCCTTCACCCGACCCGATGCGTCGGGCTTCGCTACGGCATATTTGAGGCGGTCGGTCGGATCGCGTCCGATGGGTCGGTCGATGGTGCCCTTTGAGTGGCTGAAAGGCCACCAGGCAAGAGCCCAATACTCCCGTTCCACAGTGTGCTCCCGGAACTGTTTCGCAAGTCTCGACATCGCCGGTTCGCGCTTGCAAACGACCAGCAGCCCGGAGGTTTCCTTGTCGATACGGTGGACGATGCCGGGCCGGTCAGGGTCGTCGTCGGCAGCCGGCTCGACTTCGCCATAATGCGCGAGCAGCGCGTTGACAAGCGTCCCGCTCCGATTGCCTTTGGCCGGGTGGACGATCATCCCGGCCGGCTTGTCTATCACCACCAGGTAGTCATCTTCATAGACCACTTGAAGCGGAATCGGCTCGGGCGTCAGTTCCAGCGGCGGCCGGGCCAGGAAGGCGAGGTCGATTCGTTCGCCGGGTTTGACCTTGTGCGACGGTTTGGAGGGACGGCCGTCGATCGTTACCCGGCCTTCGGCGATGGCGAGTTCAACCTGCGAACGGGTGATCTCACGAACCTGCCGGGCGAGAAAGACATCGAGCCGTTCCGGCTCCTTGCCGGACGGAATCACAATGGCGACCTTGCGCAGTACCCGGCCTTCTGTTTCCTCGGCTGGCAATGGACGTGATGACTCCTCGTGAAGCATGCCTAAATATAAGCGCTCGAATGCTCAATTGCTCAAGCGCTGAAGAGTCGTCAGCAGAATGGAACTTTGACCTGCTCCGCTCGTTTGATTGAACAAGAGTGGGCTTAATCATCATCATAAACATCTTCACTATTCGATGGCATTGAATTACGAAGCGATCGAAGCGCTCACCCGCGAAGTCGAGCGCGAAGGGCGGTTTGCCAAAATCCTTGAAGCGGAGATTGGCAAGGCTATCGTCGGCCAGAAGCGCATGGTTGACCGCCTCTTGATAGGACTCCTCGCCGACGGGCATATCCTGCTGGAGGGCGTTCCCGGATTGGCAAAGACGACGGCCGTCAAAGCCGTGGCGCGAGCCATTGCAGTGGACTTTCACCGGATCCAGTTCACCCCCGATCTGCTTCCGGCGGACTTGATCGGAACGTTGATCTACAACCAGCGCGACGGGCTCTTTCAAGTGCGCAAGGGGCCGATCTTCGCCAATTTCGTGCTGGCTGACGAGATCAACCGGGCGCCGGCAAAGGTCCAGTCCGCACTCCTCGAGGCGATGCAGGAGCGGCAGGTCACGATCGGCGAAGAGACCTTCCATCTGCCCTCACCCTTTCTTGTGCTGGCGACGCAAAATCCGATAGAGCAGGAGGGCACCTACCCGCTTCCGGAAGCCCAGACGGACCGGTTCATGTTCAAAGTGCTCCTCGACTATCCCGAGCGCACGGACGAACTTGAGATCCTTAGGCGCGGCGACACCTCCGCTGCCGATCAGGTCGATGTCGTCGTCCAGCCGGCTGAGATTCTATCCGCGCGAAATCTGGTCGGGCGCATCTACGTCGATGAGAAGGTTGAAAACTATGTCCTGGACGTCGTAACGGCGTCCCGCCAGCCGGGACGATTCGGCCTTGAGAAACTACGCGACAAGATCCGTTACGGTGCGTCGCCGCGAGCTTCGATCTTTCTCGTCCGGGCGGCGCGAGCTCACGCCTTTCTGCGAGGCAGAGGATATGTGACGCCTGAGGATATTCGGGCCATCGGATTTGAGACCCTTCGCCACCGGATCATGGTAACGTTTGAAGCCGAAGCCGACGAAGTAACCGCCGACGACATCATCCGCGACATCTTCGACCATATCGAGGTTCCATAGACTCTTGAGCAAGGGAGAAACCTCAGTCCCTATCTCGCGGGAATTACTGCGCAAGGTGCGGCTGCTTGAACTGCGAACCCGGCTCAAGGTTCGCGATGTCTTTGCGGGGCGTTATCACTCGGTCTTCAAAGGACAAGGTATGGACTTCGCCGAGGTGCGCGAATATACCCCCGGCGATGACATTCGCACCATCGACTGGAACGTCTCGGCGCGATTCGGGCATCCCTATGTGAAACTCTTCCGGGAAGAACGCGAACTGACGGTGATGCTGTTGGTCGATATCTCCGGTTCCACTGACTTTGGAACCCGGACGACCCTGAAGCGTGAGATGGCGGCAGAGTTAGCCGCGCTGCTGGCCCTCAGTGCTCTTACCAATAACGACAAGGTCGGTCTTCTCCTCTTCAGCGACCGGATCGAGCACTTTGTCGCACCCCGCAAAGGTCGTCAACATGTCCTGCGCTTGATTCGCGATGTGCTCGCTTTCAAGCCCGCATCGACCGGCACCTCGATCAGCGGCGCGGTCGAGTATGCACTGCACGCGCTCAGAAAGAGATCCGTGCTCTTCTTGATAAGCGACTTTGAAGGGGACGACGACCGGCGGGCTGTTCGCGTCGCGGCACGCAAGCACGACCTGATCGCGCTGGAACTCTTCGACCCGCGCGAGCGTCGGTTGACCGACGTCGGCTACGCACTCGTCGTCGATCCCGAAACCGGACATGCCGGCTGGTTCGACACCGGTTCAAAATCTATTCGGGAGAAGTTCGAAGCGATCTGCAATGCACAGGTCGAAGAGCGCCGCGCATTTTTCAGAGCCAATCGCATCGACCGGATCGAACTACCCGTCGATCAACCTTACTTGATGGAATTGGCGAAGTTCTTCCGAGCGCGCGAGCGGAGGCAGTCGTGAAAGGGAAATGCAGAATCGAGAGTGCGGAATGCAAGTGCTCCTCACCTGATTGGCCCTCGTATTTCCTTATACTAGCATTAACATTAGCATTAACATTAGTTAGCACGGCGTCTCCAATCGATATCGAAGTGGCGCCGCGTTCGATCACGGTGGGCGATCCTGTCGAGGTGCTTCTCAGCGTCGATGCCGGTGATGTCGAGCAGGTCATTTGGCCCGCTGGAGAGGTTTGGTCACCGGCGGAAATCTTGAAAGTTGACACCTTGAGCGCTTCGGGAAGCCTGCGCTCGATGCGCTATTCGCTATCTCTCTTTGAGCCGGGGCGGATAGATTTGCCCGATTTGCCGGTCGTTTTTTTGCGGGAAGGGAACCAGCCGGATACGTTATGGCTCGATCCCGGTTCGATAGAAGTAAGAAGCATCATCGCAGCAACCGGCGACTCAACTTTGCGCGACATCCGCCCGCCCGTTAAACTGCCGCTCACCTTGCGCGAATTGGCTCCCTACCTGCTTGCAGGAGGAGGGCTCGCGGCATTGGCAATAATGGGCTATCTACTCTACAGAAAGCGAGTGCGAAAGGAGCGCCCGATCTTTGCTCCACCACTTCCGCCACCGGATCAGATTGCACTCCGTAAACTTGAGGAACTGCGCGTCAGACGACTTTGGCAGGATGGCTATGTCAAGGAGTATCACAGTGAACTGACTGATATTATGCGGGAGTATTTGGGCCGACGTTTCGACTTCAACGCCCTCGATATGACCAGCGAGGAGATACTCGCGCTCCAGCCGCAATGGGCGGCGGACGACGATCAGGGACTGATGCTGCGTCGAATCCTTACCGGCGCAGATTTGGCGAAGTTCGCCCGATTTAAACCGGCACCGCGCGAAAACGAGCGAGCGCTCGACGACGCGTTCAAATTTGTCAGTTTGACGGGGTCAAGTTCAGCCTTAACGGATAGCCGGGATGCTTCCGCTCCTATGGCTTCTCAAGTGGACAAAGCCTCTTGACTCAGTCATTGGCATCGCCTGAACTACTGGCGCTGGCGCTGGCTGCGATACCGCTCATCTGGCTTTACATCCGGCGGGCGCGGCGGATCCGACAACGCTCAGTGTTCCGGCTTCCAACCTATCGGGTTCTGAACGGTCAACCTGGAGGACGCTGGAAACGTTACTTTGTCCATGCTCCCGCTGCAGGTCGTTGGGGTGCGATCATCCTCATGGCAATCGCCTTGGCCCGGCCGCAGTCGGTAAGCAGCGGCGAAGACGTCTGGAGCGAGGGCATCGACATCGTCCTGGCGCTCGATATTTCGGCTTCGATGCTGGCGCGCGACCTGCGTCCGGACCGGGCTGAAGCCGCCAAGTCGGTCGCTGCCGAATTCATTGCCGCCCGTCCAAACGACCGGATCGGGCTGGTGCTGTTCGCCAAGCATGCTTTCACCCAATGCCCGCTTACCATCGATCACGACATTTTGCGGGAACTTTTAAGTCAGGTTGAGATCGGGCTTGTCGATGCCGACAACACCGCCATCGGGAGCGCGCTCGCGACGGCTTTGAAGCGGCTCGATGCGACGACCTCCAAGTCCAAGGTGATCATCCTGCTTACCGACGGGGAGAACAACTACGGCCTCCCGCCGACGACTGCAGCTGAAGCCGCGCAGGCGCTCGGCGCACGGGTCTATACCATCGGTGTCGGGACGCGCGGCACCGCGCCCTACCCATCACGAGACGTCTTTGGCCGCATCGTGATGCAGCAGGTGCGGGTCAGCATCGATGAGCCGCTCTTGCGAGAGATTGCCGGTTCGACCGGCGGACGATACTTCCGCGCCACCGACGAAAACAAACTACGCGAGATATTCGCTGAAATCGACCGTATGGAGAAACAGCGGACCCTGGTGCGTGCCTATCGCAAGCATGCCGAGATGTTCTATCCCTGGGCTTGGGGCGCGTTCGCATTGGTTGTGGCGGGACTGTTTATCGAGGGCTATTTTCTGCGGAGTGCGGTATGATTCGTTGGGCGCATCCCGAATACCTGCACCTGCTTTGGACGCTGCTCCTGCCGCTTGCGATGATCGTCTTCGAGCATCGTTGGCGGCGCCGGGCACTCGCGCGGTGGTCGAGCCCGCAACTGCTCGATGTCATTGTCCCGGGACGTTCGCCGGAGCGAATCCTCATCCGCAGGATTTTGGTCCTGTTGGCTTTGGGCTGCACCCTGCTATCTCTTGCCGGACCGCGAGTCGGAACACGGCTTGCGCAGGTGAAGCGGGAGGGCATTGACCTTGTGATTGCCATCGACCTTTCGCAATCTATGGAGGCAGAGGACATTGCGCCCAGTCGGTTGCACAAGGCGCGATTCGAGGTAGTTCGTCTGCTGAGCCGCTTGCGGGGCGACCGGGTTGCGTTGGTGCCCTTTGCGGGAATCGCCTTCGTGCAGGTGCCGCTTACGCTTGACTATGCCGCAGTCGTTACCGCTCTGAACGCCATCCAACCGGGGCATGTGCCGCAGTCGGGAACGGCCCTCGGAGGCGCTATCCGGCAGGCTATGCGGTCCTTTCGGCCGGAATCGAAGGCGCGGCGCGTGATCCTGCTCGTTAGCGATGGCGAGGATCACGAAAAGGGGGCTATAGAAGCCGCCAAAGAGGCAGCGCAGGATAATATCACCATCTTTACCGTGGCGATGGCTACACCGGCCGGCGCACCGATTCCGGAGCGGGATGCGCGTGGCAACCTACAGGGCTATAAGAAAGACCGTGCCGGTCAGACCGTCGTCACCCGCCCGGACGAAGAACTCTTAAGCAAAATCGCCGCAACCGCCGGCGGGACATTCTACCGCGCAACGCCTGCCGGCGACGAGTTCCGGCAGATTGTCGATGCGCTCGGGGGAATGGAAAAGGAGACTTTCGAAAAGCGGCAGTTCACCGACTTTGAAGACCGCTTCCAATATCCGCTTGTTGCCGCATTCATTCTGCTCCTGATGGCGGAAGCTATCCCCGGCTGGAAGCGGCGCAAGGAAGTACTGGAGGTATGAACCTATGACCATGAGACAACTCATTCTATCCCTCATAGGTGCAGTTCTCCTGCTATCGGCGGATGCACTATATGCTGACTCGCCGCGTAAGTCGGCATCGCGCGGTGTCGAACACTTCAAGCGCGAGGAGTTTGACAAAGCGCTGGCCGAGTTCATGGCGGCGCTCGACAAGGACCCTTCGCGCCCCGAAATACGTTACGACCTTGGCACCGCGCTCTATAAATTGCAGCAGTTTCCTCAAGCCGCAGAAGCGCTCTCCAAAGCCGCGTCAAGTTCGGATCCAAAGTTGGCCGGCAATGCCTGGTTCAACATTGGAAATGCGCTCCTCGGCGAGCAGAAATTCGACGAAGCCGTCGCCGCCTACAAGCAAGCCCTGAAACTCAACCATCAGGACGAGGACGCCAAGCACAACCTTGAGATGGCGCTCCAAATGAAGCAGATGATGCAGCAGCAGATGCAGGCGCGGAGCGACTCAACCGGTCAGAAGAAAGACCAGCAACAGAATCAACAGAAGTCGCAATTGCAACAAGATAAGCAGAGTCAGGAAGAAGAGCAGCAAGAACCACAGCAAGCAATGAATGGCGCCGATTCGACCGGGCAGAATGAGGATGAACCACAACCCGAGCAAATGGCTGAACGAGGCCCGATGAGCCGGGAGGAGGCACGCAAACTCCTGCAAGCACTCGAAAATGAAGAGCAGGAAGCGCAGAAGGAGAAACTGAAGCGACAGTCCGGCGAACCAGCCCGGCCGGAGAAAGATTGGTGATGCAAATGCTGATGACAATGACAATTCAAATGCATGAGCGATTGGGAGAGGTTGTAGTAATCAGTCTTTCCACGTGCCGTTGGGTGTCCCCACACGACGTTGGTGTCAGGTGCAGACACCTGACACCACGATACTTCCGCGTGCAGTCCGGCGAACCAGCCCGGCCGGAGAAAGACTGGTGATGTTGATGCTGATGATGATAGCAATTCAAGTGCATAAGCGTTTGGGGAAGGGCGTAGCAATCAGTCTTTTTAGTGTTCTGGCCGCTTTCCCGTCGATGGCGGCGACGGAGTATGATTTTCGCGCCTCAGTTGATCGGACGTCGGTAGCGACAGGCGAACGACTGACATACACTATCACGCTTAGCGGCACTTCGACTTCGCTGCCCGACGTGTCGCCGCCCGGCTTCGAGCAGTTTGAAATCATCATGGGGCCGTCGTCATCGACCAGCGTCCAAATAGTTAACACCCGCATCACTTCGACGAAGACGCTCACCTGGGTCTTACGCGCGTTGCAGCCCGGGTCGTTCACCATCGGGCCGGCACAGTTCAAACAGAAGAGCCGGATATATAAGACCGGGCCGATTCTAATCCAGGTTGGCGCATCAAGCGCAGCCGGATCCGGGACCGGAAGCTCGCATAGCGAGACATCGTCCCGCACTGGACAAGGACGGGATGATTCGTCGCTACCCCAAGCCTCCGGAATCCGCGCGGGAGCCCCCCCCGATATCTTCATATCCGCTTCCGCGGACAAGTCCACCCTCTACAAGTTTGACCGGTCGGTCGTTACATACCGGCTATATCTGCGCGCCAACGTCTCCAACTACAACTTTGCCAAACTACCCGCTGCGACGGGATTCTGGCAGGAGGAGTTTGAAATCCCGGCGCGTCCCTCTTTAAGCGACGCAACAGTAGGCGGGGTGGCTTATAAAGTCGCAGTCATCCGCAAGGTCGGTCTCTTTCCAACGCGAGCGGGAAGTTTGACTCTCGATCCCCTTACCTGCGACGTCACAGTCGAGCGCCAGACTTCGCGCCGCAATCGCGATCCGTTCGACATTTTCTGGGACGATCCCTTCTTTGGCCGCACCCGGCGGGAGGTCGTTACGGTCTCGACCGATCCGCTGCGGTTCAATGTGCACGACCTGCCGGAGGAGGGCCGGCCCGCCGAATTCAGTGGCGACGTCGGCGATTATAACCTCAGCGTAGAATACGACCGCCGCGAATTGACGCAGAACGATGCCTTGACCATCAAGGTGACAGTCTCCGGTGCCGGATATCTGAAGTCGCTGTCCGCGCCGAAGATCGCGCTGCCGTCAGGATTCGATTACTTTGCCCCCACCTCAGAAGAGAAGGTCTCGATAGTAGGCGAAGAAATGCGGGGTCGAAAGGTCTTCACATATCTCGTAATTCCCCGACGGACGGGGCGCTTTACGCTTGAACCGGTGCGCTTCAGTTATTTTCATCCCGGGTCAAAATCCTACCGTACTGCAGCCGCGGGAGGAATAACGCTCGACATCGCGCCGTCGGCAACCGGTGTGGCATCGTCGGGAGGTGTCAGGTCGTTGGAAGTGAGTCTGCTCGACAGCGATATACGGTTCCTTAAGTCGGTCACGGGTGACCTGAAGCGGCTCCAAGTCCCACCTTACCGGATGCCGTTTTTCTATATCCTGATGGTGCTGCCACCGTTTCTCTTCTACGGTGGGGTGCTTTTCGAGATGTATCGTGACCGGCTATCTGCTGATCCGACTGCGGTTCGACGCCGTCGCGCGCCCGGAGTCATGAGCGAAGCGCTGCGCACAGCCGACCGACGGCTACAAAAGGGCGACGCGCTCCCGGCTCTCGAAGCGGCAACGCGCGGCCTCGAAGAGTTGGTTGGCGCGCTGATAGATGAACCGTCGGCGGGACTCACCAGCGATCTTATTCGATCCCGACTTGAAACCCGCGGAACATCCGATGCGTTGGTGGCTGAGGTGCTGTCGCTTCTTGCCGCAAGCGACCGGGCACGATTCGGGCTGAGAGGCATCGAAGGGGATGAGACCGTCAAAATCCTGGTGCGAATGAGGGATTGCTCGAAGTCGTTGGAGGCGTTGCTATGAGAGCGATTTTGATGATGATGATGATGATAATAGGGATCGGTTATGCGGGAACCCCCGAGTTGCTCTTCGAAGCCGGCAGCCGGCACTATCTGGCCGGAGAGTATTCCGAAGCCATCGCCAAGTGGAGTCAGGCGCTTGAAGCGGGAGTAGCAGATGGAGCGCTTCTTTACAATCTGGGCAATGCCTATTTCAAGATCGACGACCTTGGCCGGGCGATCCTCTACTGGGAACGGGCTGCCAGAATGATCGGAGAAGATGCCGATCTAAAGTCCAACCTCGCAATAGCCCGCGCGCGGCTGGTGGATAAGACCGATGAGTCTGTAAGACTGCCGGTTTGGGATGCCGTCGATCGCATACGTGATGCCCTCCCGGCAGCGACGCTGGGTTGGCTTGCCATCATTCTATCTCTGCTGACCTTTGGCTTGATGGCGCTGCGGCGTTGGGGACGGGGAATGCTTCGGGCACTCACTTCCGGGCGGTGGATCGTCAAGCCGTTTGGGATTTTGCTTACCCTGATCCTGTCGTTGCTGATCCTGAAATGGCAGGCGGAGTCTGCCATTCAAACCGGGATAATCGTCGCTCCCGAAGCGGAAGTGCTCAGCGCTCCATCGACTGGAAGCGCCAAGTTGCTCTTCACCTTGCACGCCGGCACCAAGGCGCGAGTCTTGCGGAAAGTGGGGGAATGGTACGAGATTACCGTTGGAAGCGAACGACAGGGGTGGGTGCAGAGCGAAGCAATCGGCGTGATTTGACAGGGGCGCGGCTATACCTTTCTACCTGACGAGCGGCTCCCACTGCGATGTTCCGGGGAAGGGCCAGGGTCTGAGGTGGCAGTGCGGATGATCGGGAATCTGCCGCTGTTCCCAATCGATAATCCAGAGCGGATCGGCGTCCCCGTGAAAGCGGCGAAACTTCACCGGGATCGTCACTTCAATGCCGTTCGACAGGAGTTGTCCCAGAATCCGCTTTGCAGATTCGCGATCGGTCGGGTTGAAGGCTGACTGATGCGCCTTCAAGACCGCCATCGGAGTCCGGCAGACGAGGCAATCGACGACGATTAATTGCTCGTCCTCGTAGTGCAATGGAGTCAGCACTTCGCCGTCGCGAGCCAGCCGGCAGAGCGGGCAATTGGGGTCGTAAGTGATCAAGTTGATATACTAAGAAGTGTCATCCTGAACGAAGTGAAGGGTCTCGTTTGAAGGAGATGTCTGACTGCGTTCAACATGACATATTAGGTAGTGCATTCTACTGTGATATCGTTTAGTAGGACAGACAAGAATGTCTGTCTTAAGGATGATTATGTTTGTTGCACTGATAGATATCGACTTTCGTCTGCTGGATATAGAACATCCCCCCTCATCTACAGCCATCCTTCCTCCCGATACCATTCGACGGTATTGCGGATTCCTCTCTTTAAATCAAATTCATTACTATAGCCGACTTCGGTGCGAAGCGGTGAATCATCGCACGTCCAGGCTGGCTGGAGCAATTCGAGCACCTTCCGGCGGGAGAGAATCGCCGGAACACGGTTTCCGGATAGGAACTCCGCAACCGTCGCGACTGGCATCCCGGCCCAACGTGGCAAGGCGATCCAGCGCGCCCGACGGCCGAGCAGTTCCTCGACGAGCCCGGCAAGCTCGTGCAGTGTGTGATCTGCGCCGTCGGTGACGTAGCGCACGGCGCCGGACGGCCCTTCCCAAGTTAATGCCAGGCAAATGGCACGGGCGAGATCGGCGACATGGACCAGGGAAAAGGGCATCGAGCCGTCACCGAGCCGAATCTTCCAACCCTTGTTTATCATTCGCATGTAGCCCAGGAACGACCGGTCATAAGGCCCATAGACCGGCGGCGGCCGCAGTGCCGTCCACCAAACGGAGCCGGCGCCGTTGCGCAAGACCTCTTCGCCCGCCAGTTTCGACCGGCCATAGGCAGTGATCGGTTCGTCGGGATCGTTCATGGTGCGTCTGCGGTCAGAAAGCGACGGCCCCCCGGCGGCGAGGCTGCTGCAATAGAGCAGTCGTTCGACGCCTTCATCGCGGCAGGCCCGCACAATATTCGCTGTGCCGTCGCGATTGACCCGGTCGTATTGGCGTGGATCCGGCGTCCGGATGAGGCCGGCGAGGTGAACGACGTCCTGACAGCCCCGAGCGGCACGGGCGAGCGACTCGTAGTCGCGCAGGTCGCCCTCGGCGCGCTCGACCTCGGGCGGGAGGCGCGTCGGGTCGCTTGAGCGGCGCACCAGAGCGCGAATCCGCCAGCCTCTCTCGGCCAGTTCCCAAACGGTAGGGTCGCCGATGAAGCCGGTTGCGCCGGTTACGAGAACTCTACGACTCATCGACCGTCTGCCCCCGGCGCAAGTCGGAGCAAGTGAGTGCTTTGCACCATCTTATTTCAATGTAGTCAGGGATCGCTTCGTCGGAAAGTCTGAACTCCTCAGGAACTACACTTGACTTTTGGAATGTGAATTGCGATATTAGCGGCTGATAAGCGACTGCGTGTTCCGGCAAGGTTGGCATGACAGGGCGAAGATTATTGATATTGCGAAGCATTCGTTCCTGGGGAGCGTATTCGCGACTCCTCATCCAGACAGGACTCACCTGCAAACTCTGCACGATGCCGGAGGGTATCGTGCAAATCCTGCATATCGGACGGAGACCACCCGTCCTCTCGGCATTTTTGCATACTTCAAAGACAATTTCCGAGTGCTGTTGGGTGCCCCCACCCGACGGTATGTGTCAGGTGAGGACACCTGACACCACTTATTGTGCCGTTGGGTGCCCCCACCCGACGGAAGGTGTCAGGAGAGGACACCTGACACCGCTTATTGTGCCGTTGGGTGTCCCCACCCGACGGAAGGTGTCAGGTGTGAGGGCACCTGTGACACCACTTATTGTGCCGTTGGGTGCCCCCACCCGACGGAAGGTGTCAGGTGAGGGCACCTGACACCGCTTATTGTGCCGTTGGGTGCCCCCACCCGACGGAAGGTGTCAGGTGAGGGCACCTGACACCGCTTATTGTGCCGTTGGGTGCCCCCACCCGACGGAAGGTGTCAGGAGAGGACACCTGACGCTGCTTATTGTGCCGTCGGGTGTCCCCACCCGACGGAAGGTGTCAGGAGAGGGCACCTGACACCGCCTATTGTGCCGTCGGGTGCCCCCACCCGACGGAAGGTGTCAGTTGAGGGCACCTGACACCGCTTATTGTGCCGTCGGGTGCCCCCACCCGACGGAAGGTGTCAGGTGAGGGCACCTGACACCGCCTATTGTGCCGTTGGGTGCCCCCACCCGACGGAAGGTGTCAGTTGAGGGCACCTGACACCGCTTATTGTGCCGTTGGGTGCCCCCACCCGACGGAAGGTGTCAGGTGAGGGCACCTGACACCGCCTATTGTGCCGTTGGGTGCCCCCACCCGACGGTATGTGTCAGGTGAGGGCACCTGACACCGCTTATTGTGCCGTTGGGTGCCCCCACCCGACGGAAGGTGTCAGGAGAGGGCACCTGACACCACCATAATTGACTTAGGGAGGCAGCAATGCGTCGGTTTCTCGTATTCCTGATGTTTGTGACTCTTGTAGCCGGCTGCGATGATGAAAGCAGCACCGGCCCGACCGGGCCAAGTTTGGCGCGGGTCGTGATCAGCGGCTTGCCCGATTCGATTTGGGCGCCCGAAGGCTGGGCCGTCGATCTTCCACTTTCGGTCTATGCAACGGATCGCAGCGGCAACCCGGCACCCGGAACGCCCGTCGATCTGGTCGTTTCAACCGGGCTTGGGTCGCTCGAACCGCCGCGCGTAACGACCGGCGTCAACGCGCGCGGTTCGTCAAGTTGGCGGTTCGCGATGCCGAGGGGGCTGCAAAAGGTGCAGGTCTCGGCTTATGCGAACGGCGTATCGGCGAGGGCGATGGTCACTCTTCATGGGACCGGCATCCCTGCGAGCGTCCGACTGACGACGGAAACGCCGCGCGTCACGCTCCCCTCAGGCGGATCGGCGAATATCACCTTGAAAGCCGAGGTCGCCGACTCAAACGGCAACCTGCTCGAAGGCATACCGCTGACTTTTCGACTTGCAGGGTTTGATGCCGGGCTGCCCGTCGGAGCCGTAACCGGGGAAGCCATTACCGATAAGGACGGCACCGCGACCGTCGAATACCGGTCGCTCGGGGAGTTCGGTGTGGTGCGGGTGCTCGCCATAGCCGCAAATCCGGACGGAACCGAACGCGCCGTCGGCTCACAGGACTTGACAGTGGTGCGGCTTGAGGGGACCGTGGGGCGGATTGAACTTGCCGTTGAACCGTCCCAAATGAGGCTTGAGCCGGGCGCAGACGGAGCGGCACAACTCTCGGCACTGGTGATTGATCGCAGCGGCAACCGGGTGCCGAATATCCAGGTCACCTTTCAAGCCGATCAAGGCGTTGTGCAGACCTACGCCCTGACCAATGCCGAAGGCATCGCGCGCGCCGAGTATCACTCGGGCGGCAATGCAGTCGGGACGGTCAATGTCACCGCCAGCATCGCCGGAACAGACGTGTCGGCGGAGGCACGCCTGCTCATCCTGCGGCCGCTGGAGGGCGCCCATCTCGAGATCTCATCCGATCGCGGAGCAATCTTTGCTGACAATGGGCAGACGGTGGTGAATCTGATAATTTACTTGCGCGATAGTGACGGACAAAGGCTGGCCGGCCGGGAGATCACATTCCGGTCGCAGTTTGGAATCACCAACGGTCCGGTTATGACCGACGACTATGGAGTAGCACGGGCGATCTACTCAGATATCGGTATGCCCTCCGTTGACGAGCGCGGTAACCCCATACCGGATGTTGTGGTGGCGCGCTGCCTCGCGCTCGGCATCGAGGCGTCGGTCGAGATTACGATTTTGCCGCGGAGTCCCGTCAACAGCGTATCGCTGCGTGCCGGAGCGGTTCAAATGATTGCCGGTCGGGGCGATTCGACAGCCGTCGTAGCAACATGCCTGCTGGCCAACGGAGCCTTCGCTCCCGCAGGAACCTTCGTTATCTTCGATGTCGATGAAGGTCGGTTCAGCAGCGCCGGGGTTCCGGTTGTCGGTACATCCGGTCAAGCCGAAACCAAGTATATCGCCGGCACCTTGGTGGGAACGGCTCACCTGACGGCTTCGGTGACGAATCGGCCTCCGGATTCCAACGAAGTCGTCTCGAACATCGTCGAGATCCAACTGATTCCCGGCCCGCCGAGCCAGATTCGGGTTACTACCGACAGGCCCATCCTCATCACCAATGACCTGCGGGACTTTGCCACCATCCGGGCGTTGGTGACGGACACCTTTGGCTTTCCTGTTCGCCAGGGGACATTGGTTAACTTCACGACCGACCTAGGCAACCTCACCGGTTCGGCCGCGCTGACCGATTCGACGGGCTCGGCGTATGCGCGGCTCTTCAGCGGCGTTGCGTCCGGACGGGCGACGGTGCGGGCGAGCGTGACGCTCCTTGGCGGCAGGGGTACCATTTATGGTGAAACCGTAGTCGAGTTCATTCCCGGATCGCCGGCATCGCTCGTGTTGACGGCCGAGTCATCGACGATTCAGGTCCGCGGAAGCGGAGGCGGCCGGGAGAGCACCCGCCTGACCGCCAATATTCGCGACGCCAGCGGCAACCCGGTCGAAACGGCTACCACAGTCGTATTCCAACTCGTGCGTTCGGAGGCGCCTCCGATTGGCGGCGGTATCAACGGCCGGGGCCAGATCGACTCGATGGTCGCCGTCGGCGGCTCGGCAACGGCGACGATCTTCTCCGGCACAAGAATCGGAAGTATGCTGCTGCGCATCTATACCTGGCGAGATATTGAAACCCGGCAGGATACGATAAGCGCCTTCATCAACATCGCTGTAGTAAGCGGCCCGCCGTTCAGTATGGAGATCGACGCCGGACGCTACGGGGACGACCTGGGAGGAGCGCTCTGGCAGATTCCGGTCTCGGCGCGGGTCTGGGATCTCCATCGCAATCCGACCTCGAGCAACGCCGTCGTCGTCTTCACCGTCGATCCACCAATCGCCACCATCGAAGCTGCGCCCATCGAAAATGGCGTCGTCCTAACCTGGCTGGTCTATCATTCGCAGAACACCTTCCAGGACATTACCATCGCTGCCGAAGTGAATACCCCGGGCGGTCTGGTGACCGGTGAAATGCACATGAAACTGCCGCTCCAGCGCGGAAGGCTCGAACTGGCGGCCGATCCCGGCAACTGGATGATCGACGACAACCCGAACCTGCTGGTGCGCGTCTGGGCGACGCTGGTGGACGGGCACGGAGTGCTGATCAACAAAGCTCCTATCCGGTTTACAACGACGCGGAGCCGGTACTGGTGGTATGACCTGCAGGCGCGCAACTACCGCGAGTTCTTTCCCGATCGGGCAATCAAACTGACCGGCGTCGTCGATGCCCGCAACAACGAGCCGGACGGCGTGGCGACGGTTTTCCTGCGCGGGACGATTGACGACTTCTTCCTCGATCCTTTCACCCTCGAGGTGAGCGTCCGCCTCGACGCGGTGGTGGATGGCTACGAGGAGGCCTATGCCCGGCCGGTAACGATCCTCGTGAGCCGGCACGGGTAGAGCAAAAGGCTCTTGGAGGGCGGACATTGGCTGCGCCTTTGGCTTGCCCTGTTCCAGTCCTGTCCACCCTGAGTTGGAAGTTCGTTTTGTCAAGGGCGGACAGGAATGTCCGCCCTCCAAAACCGATTTTCTGCACTGATTAGCAGTAACAAGACCATCATAATCCAATGAAAACACATGCCATCCGACTCGCCGTCGCAGCCGCCTTCGTCCTCACGACGCGCCTTGCTGCGGACGTTCCGACGGTCTATTTCACCTATCTGACGAACTACGAGTCGACAGTATACCAGGAGATCATCTGGTTCTGGACCGCTGATACGCTTTGGGGGCGGTATCATTCCAACGATTACATCGGTCTGAAGTATTCTCCCTTCATCCCCGGGCGAGTCTCGACGTCGCAAGACCGCTTCATCTACTATCAGCCAGGCAACATCGACTACGGTCGTCTAATAACCAATGCCCCCCAGGTTCCCATTCCCAATGTCGCAACCGACCTTCGTGCGCGCTCCAATCCCTTCATAACCGATGGTAACGGCCGGATGATGACCTGGATCAAGATGCGGGGTGGTCGCGGGATCGACATCTACCAATACCCCATGGGATCGGCGCCGCGGGAAAGCCTGGTGATGCATCTCGGTTATATTTACTGGGGCGCTATTTTCGTAAATGGCCAGGTAGAAGTGGAAGGGACAGTATTTGGAAAGTTCACCATCGGCTCGTCTGGCGATATGTGGCTGCTGGACGACGTCAAGTATCATGGGGCAAACATTCGCACCGGCTATTTTGGTGACGACACCCCTGATGAAGGCGGAATGTCGCATATGCTGGGGCTGGTCTCGGAGGGGAACATCATCATCAAGAACACCTGGCGAAACGGCAGGAATAACGGCTATGGTGTTGATCCCAACAACTACGAACGGCACTCGATCGCGATCAATGGAGCGCTCTGCGCGCTCGGGCAGGTGATCACTTATCCGAACCGTTCCGGCTTCACCTTCGAGAACCAGAACGACGACTGGGAATATTTTCAAGGCCCATCGCCCGACGAACGAGGTCACATCTTCATGAAAGGTAGTTTGACTCAGTGGCGGCGGGGCTATGTCCACCGCGCGAACCACGGTGGCACGGGGTATATCAGGAGTCCCATTCGTTATGACCATCGCTTCGATCGGATTGCTCCACCCGGATTCGATCTCACGCCATATGCCGATCTGGAAGGCTACCGGGCTTATGTCTATCTCGATGGAGGAGCGCACACCGTGCGGCAGTTTGAAGCCGGGACGCTGATCCTCGAAGGCGGGACAACGCTGCTACTCGACGGCATCGACGCCCTCGCCGTCCGGGATCGTTTCGAAGCGCGCGGGACGGCAGAGCGGCCGGTCATCATTCGCACTATCGGCAACATCGGGACGTCGGAGGTCGAACTGGGCCGGGGGCGCGGAGCGGTCGTCCTGGCGAATCATCTCGAAGCAGCCGACGGGATTTCCTTTCGAGTCGTCGCAGATACGATCCGGCTCGACAACGCCAGCCTGCGCGGCGAGGTCTGGCTGGAGGGCGGTCTGACGCTTGACAGTTCGTCCTTCAAGAGCCGCGTCGATGTTCGGACCTGGAGCAGCCTTCTGGTCTCCCGGTCGCTCTTTCGGGAAGGCCTTGTCATTAGCGGACGGGGCAGGGGAGAGGTCGTCAACAACACCTTTGCAAGCCACCGTTTCGACGGCATCCGAATCGACGACTGCCGGCGGCTCGAAATCGTCAACAATATCGTCGCCTTCGGCGGCTATGGTCTCCGGCGGGTACGGGGAGACTCGATAAGAGTTTCTTACAATCTGGTCTATGACAACGTCTTCCGCAACTACGACGGGGTCGAGCCGGGCGAAGGCGCTCTCAGCCGCGATCCGCTTTTTGTCGATCGGCGGAGGGATGACTTTAATCTGCTCGCGGGGTCTCCGGCCATTGATTCAGGCGATCCCTCCCGGCCCCGCGATCCGGACGGCTCAAGAGCCGACATGGGAGCCTATGCCTTCGGTAGAAGGCTGAGTGTTGATGATAATGAAAATGTCGATGGCACTTCCGGCAGTTATCATTTGACGGCCTGGCCGAATCCGTTCAACAGTCGGGTGACGATTAGGTTGTCAGGTGTTTTGACGGAGGAAGGGACATTGACCATCTATGACGTTGCGGGTAGAGAGGTGCTGCGCGAGGTTATCCACGGGCTTGAAGTTGTGCTCGACGGAAGCCGGCTCGGCGGGCCGGGGATCTATCTGGTAATCCTGAAAAGCGGTAGCAGAAGCCATGGGATAAAGGTGGCTTATGTCAAATGAGAGTGAGTCATGGTGTTGTCGCGTAGGGGCCGAAGCCGCTGTAGGCGCTTCGTGCCCGATAGCAGAAGGGTGGAATCGACTCGTATCGGCGGGCAGGTTATTTTGGGCGGACTCGTTGAAGACCTTGACAACATCCTCTTACAGCCGTATTTTGTGAAAACCTTGCCTCGGGCTACGGCTCGGGCACACTATCAATCCAAACTGATTGGAGGATGGTATGAACCCGAGAACGAATCTGTCGCTGGCAGTGCTGGTTCTGCTGGCGGTCTTCAGCCTCTTCGCCGCGCCGTCGGAGGCGTGGGCGTTGGACCAAGAAGTCAATTTCTCAGTTCAATGGCAGGGCTTGGCCGACCCATACAATGTAGATGCGAAGGCGATCTTCCTCAATAGTCAGGGGCAGGAAGTAGCTGCACTGCCACTAACTACGCAGGATAATGTCAATTGGACAGGAACATACAATAATGTTCCCTCTACGGCCACACGGGTCATCCTGGTGTTCGATGACAGCCGTTTCAATTGGGATATCGGATCACCCCACGCAGCACAAGATATCAATTGGGGGAATCCTCAACCCATCAACTTCAACGATGCATGCTGGCAATGGTAGGCTATTGCCTGAATAGGCGCACAGAACAGGGTGGCGGTCCATCGACTTCAGGCCGCCACCCTGAATCTGTAAGAGTATATGGGAGATACAATTTCCTCGCAGTCGAATTGCTCGTGTGCCTGGTGTGTTCAGCATCTGCTCAACCTGAGGTAGCCGGTGTTGAACTGTTGGACGGCGGAGCGGCGGAACGAGAGGGTTTTTTTGATATCTATGCAACACAGGGTGGGAATCTAGCTCTGTGCGGCTGGGCAGGTGCACAAAGTTGGGTTGTGCTCGTTGATGAATCGATGGAGACCATTTGGTCTCGGCGATATGAAGGCACAACGTTGTTTAGTCTGATTGAGTCAGACAACTCCGACCTTGTTTGCGGTGGGAGCATCAATGGGTTCGGTGCCTTGAGGGTTAGTGATGGCGGTGAACTTCAGTGGCAGAGAACCTATGACCAGGGTGTTTGTTCAGCTCTTATAGAATTGAAGGATGGGCAGTTTCTTTTAGCGGGATGGACTGGAAGAACGGCAGGCTTTCTGGTGCTGGCAAACGGTGATGGTGAACCCGTCTGGCAGAGAACCTACCGCATGTGGGAAGATTGCAACGACTGCTATTTCACATCCGTAAGGGAATTGGACGGGGATGTTATTGTAACCGGCAATGGCAGGGCGCCTGACAGAGTGCGATTGGCATGGACGATGAGGATCAACATGGAGGCCGGAGAACCGGTTTGGGCTGATACTACACGATTCGGTAATGTAATCTACGCCTTCCCGACGAGTATCGTATCGGCACCCAACGGGGACTTTCTTATCGGTGGCAGAGCCTATGATGGTGCAAACGGCATCTATCGTCCACTACTCCTGCGAATAGGCAGCAATGGCATCGTCAGATGGACGCGTACTTTTAACTTGGAGGGTTATAACCGGGTCAACGGGAATACCCTTTATCGTATTCAAGATATTGGCTTTCTTTATTGTGGGACTATCATCATGGAGGGAAATCCGAGGCGGGGCTTTATTTCAAGACTTGACCAGAACGGTCAGATTCTATGGCAAAGAATATTCCACTTCGACCAGGACAATCGTTTCCATCCTGCCTCAAATGGACTCGAATCCGTCGTAATTGGACTTGATAGAGGTATCTATTGTGCGGGAACGGTCAACAACAGGGCATTTGGCCGCGGACAGGACGGCATCATTGTAAGGCTGGAGCCCGAGATCGATGGGGCTTTGATTGTGCAACGTGAGCCTGTCGATTCGCTACTTGATGTTCTTAAAGGTGATTCCATCCAGTTCCTCTTGCGTGCTCGAAATCAGCGTGGTCTGGACATCTCATATCGGTGGTCTTATCTGGACACCATACGCTCGATTGATACGACCGTTACGATTCGATTTGATACGCTTGGCAACCACTCTGTATTATGCCGGTTAGACGTTGAGGATTGGATTCAGGAAGTAGAATGGAGAGTCAATGTGGCGTCTCTTTTCATCACTTCCCACTCCCCCGACACACTGTCCCTCACCCTCCAGCGCAACAGCGAGATCGACTTCGCCCTCGACTCCATCGCCTACATCGGGGATATGGAAAATCTCCGGTATGAGTGGATGATTTACGACTCGACGGCGGTGCGGTGGGAGGAAGTGGGAGGGGATGACCGGATCG
>VGIQ01000045.1 GCA_016867835.1 Calditrichota bacterium
GGAGGATTTTCCTGAACCGGAGGAAGACCTTCCGTTCTAATCGGAGAATATCAGCCCGTCCCGGCTTGATACTCCCGGCACTGCTTCTAACGGTTCAACATCTATGGGCCCAGCCGGACACCTTGATTCTCTCGCTCAGTGGTATGCTGCGCGGAAGGGTAGAAGGTTGTGGCTATTGCAGCGTCGGACCAGTGGGTGGATTCGAAAGGCGCGCCACGGTTATCAAGCGACTTGCGGGCGATCGTCCGCTTGTCGGCTTCGATGCCGGCAGCGTGCTCGATCTCGATCCGCTTGGCGGGGAAGCGCGCAGTCGGTGCACAATACTCGCGCTCGGCGCACTAGGAACTCGCATTCTTGCCCCGACTACCCGCGACTTCTTCTATGGCCGGAGGTTTCTCGTTGGCTCCGCCATAGACGGGCGCATCCGGTTGGTCTCTGCCAATATCGTTGAATCAGGAAGCAGTCGCCCCCTTTTTGCGGTATGGGATACAGTCCGTATCGGCGATCTAACCATTGCTGCGACCGGGCTTGCAGATCCCTCCCGGGGTCTTCCCGATCCGAATAGCGACTGGAGACTTCTCACGCCTCCATCGGTGATCAATTCGATTGTGGACAGCCGTCCTCGGCTCGCCGACCTGGCGATTCTGCTCACCGACCTTTCCGAAGCCGACCTCCGGCGCCTGTTCGATACCTCTCAGGTCTTCGACATCATTGTAACCTCCAGCCGTCAGGTCTATTGTGCGTCGCCCTTTAAAATCGGATCGGCTACAGCCCTAAAGCCTGAGCCGGATGGACGTGCCGTTGATCTATACTATCTTCCTGTCAGCAAGTCAGTAGAATCCGACGGCCGGTTTGAGACGACATTGCTTAAACTCGACACCCCGCTTGATGCTGATATGAAGACATTTATCTCAAACTGCCTCGTACCACCTGGTAAGTCGCATCCGTGATAGTTTAGGCGGACTGGCTGTATCATAATGGGGCGATGTGTTCCACAATGGAACAGAGTTAGCGCCGATTTGAAACAAACTCATACTTTTTGTTATCTGGCAGGAAAGTTGCAGTCAAGAGTGTCTGAATCGTCAATATCACCTAAAGAGGGAGATATGTTTGATAAACTCACCCATGACGATCGCGGCTTCACGCTGGTCGAATTGATCATGGTGATCGTGATCGTCGGCATCCTTGCATCGGTGGCGGTGCCGAAATTCGTAAACCTGACCGATTCCGCTAACAAGGCGAAGTGTCAGGCCAATCAGGGTGCCGTAAACTCTGCAGTCGCAATGCAATATGCGGTCGTAGTTGCGGCAGATCCAACGCAAGCCGCTTGGCTTGAAAACCTCGCCATGAATGGCGTTCAGGCGGGTTGGTTTGCTACCGGAGCAGTCCCGACTTGCCCAACCGGCGGCACTTATACCCTTACCAACGGTAACGTCGTCTGTTCTGTGGTAGCGCATCGACCATAGTCTCAGATAGAGCATTCCCTCAAGGCGCCGGGCAGGTCCCGGCGCCTCCTTTTTTTGCTCGCTATCAAGCATAGCACTTTGCTTCGATCAGACTTATTGTGATTAGGAGTTGGCACACCAGTTGCAAAGTCTTCCGGCAAAAGGCAGTAAGATCCTGTCATACACCATTTCAACAAAGAGGCATAAAATGCTCTCAGCGCTTCGCAGTGACAAGGGTTTCACCCTCGTCGAACTTATCATGGTGATCGTCATCATCGGCATTCTGGCATCCGTAGCGGTCCCGAAGTTCGTCAACCTCTCCGATTCGGCTAACAAGGCGAAATGCCAGGCCAATCAAGGAGCGGTCAACTCGGCCGTGGCTATGCAGTATGCACAGATCGTCGCCGCCGATCCGACCCAGGCGGCATGGCTCGAGAACCTCGCCATGAACGGCGTCCAGGCCGGCTGGTTTGCCACCGGTGCGGTCCCGGCCTGCCCGACAGGAGGAACCTACACGCTGACCAATGGCAACGTGGTCTGTTCCGTAGTGGCGCATCGTCCGTAACACGACCTGTTCCAAACTGAAACAGGGCCGGCTTCCCGACCGGTTGGGGAGTCGGCCCTGTTGCGCATTGTATAGCCTCAGACGAGTGCACCAGATGACTCCCAAAAACTTATCCGATTGTGGCTATACGATGATAGAGATTATATTGACGATCCTTATTCTCGGCATCTTGATGGCCGTGGCGATTCCGCGATTCATTCGCCTGACCGAGGAAACCGACCGTTCCCGATGTGCTGCCGAGCGAGGCGCTATCAACTCAGCCCTGATGATTACATACAACGCTCTTAATGTGCGTGATCCAGCCTATGTTAACTGGCTAGCGACCGTCAGCATCAATGCGCTATCCGATACGATGTTCGCTACCCGCCACATCCCGGTCTGTCCCCGAGGCGGGACGTTCATGATAGTCAATGGTCAGACGACTTGTTCGCTGCACGGCCAGTAGGTTGTCGTAGATAGCATGAGACGTCGCTCCCGTATGTAAATAGTTATAATGCAGTAGTTGATGTATATCACACGACCTTGCCGGTCTAAATCACCTACGGCGCAAACTAATCAGTCTTAAGATGTAGTAGAGTATTAGGTTCCAATCGAAACCCAATGGAGAAGAAGATGTCCAAGTTCCAGAACCGGTCGTCGGAATCCGATGCGCGTCGAGCGCATGAGGACGGGTTCACCACTGTCGAATTGATCATTGCCATCGTAGTCGTCGCAGCCATATCGGTGATCGCCATCATGCGCTTCGGCGGCCAGAGCGAGCGAACCGCACAGTCGGTGGCCGAGATCATCATCAGCGATCTCGCCTACGCCCAGGAGGCTGCCATAGCTGCCGGCAAAGGCGTCCAGATTGCCCTTGCAGCCAGTTGTGGCGGCTGTGAAGACAACAGGCAAGGCCTGGGCCACGACGAAAACATTCGCGGTGAAGGCGTCAATGGCAACGGCCGGGGGCATGGATACGGCTATGGCCACCTGCATCATTGTGACGAATCATGCCGCGTAAGCCAGACCCCCGAAGGAGGCTATGCAGTCAACTACTCCGACGGAATGCCGGTCAACTACCCGGCTGCGGCGGCGTTGATGAACCTCCGCGAACAGGTCGTCGTCGAAATGACCGTGAACCGCATCCAGTTTGACTCTGGCGGTCGCCTCGTCCTGCCTGGCTATAACTGGAGTGAAGGTCAACAAGCCGCTACCGTCATCACTGTCAACAACCGTTACCGCGTCAATGTCGCGCGTGAAACCGGCAAGTCATGGGTTACGGAAGGGTAGTGTTGCGAAACAACTCGGGTTTCTCGAGGCGTTTTCGATTTCCGCGCTCGTTAGTTATATTGTAGTTGTATGGAAATCGGAAGTAATGTTTGCCTGATGAAAACTTCATCAAACACCAGGAGAAGGACGCGGTTACTGCTCATCCGTGACGACGGCTTCACGACGCTTGAGGTCATCATGATCATCGTCGTTGTAGTTGCCATTTCGGTCGTAGCCGTTACGCGCTTCGGCTCACAGAGCGACCGGGTACCCCGTGCTGTAGCAGAGATGATGATTAGCGACATTGCCTACGCTCAAGAAGCCGCAATAGCGCGCGGAATGGGTGTCCAGATCACGGTCTGCGCGACCTGCAACAATTGCGAAGACCGGCAGAAGGAACGTGGCCGACGTGGTAGGCGCGGACGCGCAAGAGGTCATGAGGAAGGTCATGGTCGTGGCAACGACGAGGAACGTGGCGGCAACGACAATGGCCAAGGACGGGGTCGCGGCGGCCACGATGACGACGACGATAGACAAGGACGGGGTCGCGGCGGCCACGATGACGACGACGATAGACAAGGACAGGGTTACGGCCATAACGACGATCATCGCGGGCGCGGCCGTCGCGGTCACGGTCGCGGGCACGGCTATGGGTATGGTCATCATCATCGCTGCGATAATCAGTGCACTTGCGACTGGGCTGAGGGCGGCTATAGCATTACCTATTCGGATGGCACACCAGTTGAGTTCCCCGCTTCGGCAGCTTCATTTGACATCGCCGACGATGTGGAAATATCCATCCCCACCGGCACACTTAGGTTCGACTCCTCCGGGAGACTCTTACTTCCATCTTACAACTGGGCCGATTCTCAAACCTCTTATCCAGCAATTGTAATCGACGGCCGGGTGACCATCAATATCGCCCGTGAGACGGGTAAGGCTTGGATAACCGGCAGTTGAATCCTCACCGGGGGGGAGGCCGGCTAATTCGACTGGTGGGCCGCCTGCGAAGAATGGATGGCTACAGTCTAATCGAGTTAGTGATGGCGATAGTCCTGGCCACTATCGCTTTTCCCGGTATTGTGACGATGTTCACCAGCATCTATGTCAATGGCGGCAATGGCGAACTGATGACTGTCGCCAATTTGCTCGCCGTCGAGCAGATGGAAGTCATCCTCGCCGATAAAGCCGGGTCCGGGGCTGGATTTGGCTATGCCAATATCACTTCCGCAAAGTATGGCTCGGTAAGTCCAGCCGCCCCGTTCAACGCCTATGGTCGTGCCGTAACTGTTACTGCAGTCAACATCGACGGCGACGAAGACTACCCCGCCAAACAAGTCGTCGTCCGAGTCACGCACCCAAAGATACCAGACGTCATCCTCACCTGCCTTATCACCGATCACCCCGGACTGAATCAATGAAGCGCTGGCACCTCGACGATGGCTTCACCATCATCGAGATTATCATCGTCCTTGTGATTACCGGCATCTTCGCGGCAATGTTCTCCGAGACGATCGTATCGACGATGACGATCTACTCCGATAGTAACCTTCGCAAGAACGCCCACATCGATTTGAAGCGAACTTTCGAACAGTTCGCCTCCGATGTTCGCTCCTGGCAGTCGTGGCAGTCAGCGATCTCCAACACCGTTGCCGATCTAAATCGCGTTGGAACAGCCCGCCATCAGAACGGGACGATTTATTATATCAACAATCTTCGACTCGCCTACTCCCTTGCCAGTGGGGCTCTTCGCTTTCAACGCAGCGATGTCGGCAACTGGTCGAATCTCTATATGCTCATTCCCGCCGGTATCACTATGAACTCCTCGCGATTCACCGAGACTGTTGCCGGAGGTAAGCGACGGGTTACAATCGAAGTTGTGATGACCACAAATAACAAACCGTTTCGGGCACGGACGACGATCTTCCCCCGGAAAGGTTAGGCGCTGTGCGATGATCAAGGGACTTGCAGGGCTTGCTCGTAGATTCCGCAGTTGGGAACGCGTTGCCGAAAGAGGCAATGTCTTGATTACGGGCGTCATCATGCTCTCGTTTCTAACCCTCTACGGCGCGGTCCTTATGGCGCGAATGATCCTCGACGCCGACTCATCCGCCCGGAGGTTGATCACCACCCGTTCGCTCTACCTGGCAGAAGGAGGTATCCAATGGGGTCGCAAGTATCTCACAAACAATACCAGCGCTACAACCCTCGGCCCTATCAACTATGCCGGCGGCCGCCTCACGGTTGTGATCGAGCAGGGTTCGGTGCGTTACCCCAACTACAACACCTCCACCAACGTTTACCGTATCACCGCCACCGCCGAGGTCGGCGAGACACGCCGGGTCATAGAGGAAGTCCGCTACCGGGGGGGAGGCTCGAACAAGCAATTGATGTACTGGCGGGAGGCGGTGGACGACCAGTTCTAACCTTGCCATTCGCTTGACATTCGACCTGAACATGTGCATATTTGAATCTTGAACTGACCACGACCTCCAACAACACTTCTCTCCCGATGGACTTCGATCAGAATCTGCTTGCACTGCTGAAGGATGTACTCTTGATCAGCGCGCTAATCCTCTTCATCGCCGGCTCTTTCTTTTTCTTCGTTCCGGCCTTGCTGGTCAAGTGGAATACCGTTGGCAACACCTGGCTTGGCCCCGGGGATGACGCTCATCGCAGCGGCGTCTGGCGACGCATCATATCCGCGGATTATGCGATCTTTCGTAACCACCGTATCACCGGCGGGGTGATGTGGGGCTTATCATCGTTCTTTCTGATCATTTACACACTCTACAGATGACGCTTCAGTGGCGTCGCACCCCGATTTCGCTTGATTCCCGAATATTCAGTTGATCGTTTAAGGTATCATACCTACGGGAGCAGCGACCGACCTCCACTCCTGTTGCTGCACGGCTGGGGCGGTAACGGACAGACACTAAGAGCATTCGGTGAACCGCTATCCATTCACATGCGGGTATTTGCACCGGACTTGCCTGGTTTCGGCGATTCGCCCGAGCCTGCCGGGTATAGCGGATCCGAAGACTACCTCAGAATCCTGCTGAACTGGCTTGATAAACTTCATATTACCCGGCTCGATATAATCGCTCATAGTTTCGGCGGCAGGATTGCCATTCGGATGGCAGCCGAACATCCGGACCTTGTCGGCAAACTCATATTGACCGCCAGTGCTGGTGTTAGACCTCACCGTAGGATGGGGACCTCGGTCAGAATACTTGCAGCGAAGAGTCTAAGAAGACTTGGGCAGGTCGTTGGGGGCTCGATCGGATCTCACATCGAGAATCGGCGACAGGCTCTTGGATCAGCAGACTGGAGGTCTGCTTCGCCGGTGATGCGTGGAGTATTGAGCCGGGTGATAAAGGAAGATCTTTCTGATGAAATGAAACGAATCACAGCACCGACACTGTTGTTGTGGGGTAAAGACGACCGCGAGACGCCGCTCTGGATGGGGCGGAGAATGGCTGAACTTATACCGCAGTCCAAACTGACTATTATCGAGCGAGCCGGTCATTATCCTTTTCTGGACCGACCCGGCGAAGCCGTTGCCGCAGTTTGGAAACACCTTGCATTGCCCGATGCCTGGTAGACTTAGCCCTTCAGCCGACCGCCGGGCTGGCCAGAGTGTCATACTTAACGAGCGAGCCATCTAATTGAAACATTGATATCAAGCAGACGTCAAACCACTTGGCCTATAGATACATCGTCTCCCCACTGTTAACCCTGCTGGGATTCTCAACCTTCACTATAGCCGAAGTGAAGACCAGAACCATTGAGTATCTCGTCGATGGCGTCACCTGTGAAGGCTACTTCGCCTGGGATGACGCTGTAACAGCGCCGCGTCCCGGCATACTCGTCTTGCACGAGTGGAAAGGTCTCGAAGACTACGCCCGCGATCGTACCGAAGCCCTGGCGAGGCTTGGATATGTCGCTTTCGCTGCCGACATGTATGGCAAGGATATCCGCCCTAAGACTCGCGAGGAGGCAATGACCGAATCCGGCCGCCTGCGCAATGATCGTGCACTGGTGAGAAGGCGAGCCAACGCCTCACTTGAATTGCTCAAATCAAAGTCGTCTGTGGATTCGTCCCGCCTGGCGGCAATCGGCTATTGCTTCGGTGGTATGTGCGCCCTTGAACTCGCGCGCAGCGGGGCAGAACTGAAGGGTGTAGTATCGTTCCATGGATCGCTCGATACACCCGACTTGGTTTCAGCCGGACAGGTGAAAGCCAAGTTGCTTGTCCTGCACGGCGCCGCCGATCCGGCCGTTCCTCCAGACAAGGTCCGTGCTTTTGAAAGCGAAATGACTGCGGCAGGTGTTGACTGGCAGTTGGTTTCTTATGGAGGTGCGGTCCACGCCTTCACCAACCCTAATGCCGGAAACAACCCTTCTACCGGTGCAGCCTACGACCCCAAAGCCGCGGCTCGTTCCTGGAAAGCAATGCAGACTTTCTTCGACGAACTGTTCTCCGGGCGATAATACATTTCATGCTCGAAGGGTTATCGGCACGCATACCGGTTGCGTGTTGAAGGTAGTGTTCTTACATTTAAGGTTCGATGGGCCGGTGCCAGGCCGGCTGAATTCGACGGGGACGTAGCTCAGTTGGTTAGAGTGACGGCCTGTCACGCCGTAGGTCGCGAGTTCGAGTCTCGTCGTCCCCGCACCAGCATAAAGGAAAGCCCGGTTCAAATGAGCCGGGCTTTCCTTTTTTCAAGCCTATGACCGATCAGTCTTCGTTGCAGATGACGCCTCTGAGCGCCGACCAAGCCGCTGTTCCCGGGCTTGCCAAATAGGTTTGCCCGAGCCCCTGCTTGCCCGGGAAGTTGCGATTCGAAGTCGAGACCTGAACTTCATCCCGACCCGTCATTCCGATTTGGCCTGAAGCGCAGCCTCCGCAGCCAGCCGGGCCGATAATTGCACCCGCCCGGACAAGTTCAGCCAAAGTTCCATCCTCTATTAGTTTCAGATAGACCTCCCGCGTCGCGGGCACCATCTTTAACATTACCCCCTCGGCGATTTTCCGTCCCTTTAGAACATCGGCTACCGCCCGAAAGTCTTCCCACCGGCCGTTGGTGCAAGATCCCACAAATACTGAATCGACAGGCACATTTCCAAACTCCCGCACTGGTCTGGCGCCATTTGGAGATGGCGGTGGAGACACCAGTGGTTCAAGTCGGCTTACATCGAACCGAAGATGA
Source organism: Calditrichota bacterium (assembly GCA_016867835.1). Taxonomy (NCBI): domain Bacteria; kingdom Pseudomonadati; phylum Calditrichota; species Calditrichota bacterium. The sequence goes on from VGIQ01000045.1 coordinate 8,472, forward strand.
TCAACATAGTCGGTGCCGGGGTCTGCCGCCGGTTGCTTGTGCGCAACCCCAAAACGTTCCCAATAGAACTTTTCGATCACCTCTGAAGGCGGAAGAAAGAAGCCGATAGCACCTGCCTCGGTCGCCATTGAGCAGAGCGTTAGCCGACCTGCAAGGTCAAGTGCATCGATGGCTTCGCCGGCCAACTCAACAGCAAAGCCGAGGGACAAATCGGTGCCAAGTTGACCAAGCAGAAATAGCGCGACATCTTTGGCCGATGTGTTGGAGGGAGGATGACCGATTAGTTCAACCCGGAGTGTGGGCGGGATCTCAAAAAAGGTCTTGCCGGTTCGGAAGACGAATGCCACATCCGTGTCGCCCATGCCTTGACCGAAGGCACCGACCGCGCTGAGGATGTTGAAGTGACTGTCTGTGCCGATAGCCGTTGAACCGGGACGGACTAAACCCCTTTCGATAGCCAGATGTGTGCCGATGCCGGCATCGACGTCGAAAAGCCGCACCCCCTCGGAGCGCGCGAATTTGCGCAGTAAGTGTTGGTTGTCGGCATAACCGGTCGTGTTGGCTGGAGCATTGGTATCGAACGTGAAGAACGTCCGCTTCGGATCGGCGACGTAGTCTCCGCTGAATCGCGAGCGAAGTTGCGAAACGACGCCCGGACCGCCAAAGTCCCGTGCCGAACGATAATCGACATCGATCCACAGGTAATCGCCTGCGCCCGTGGACTTTCCTACCGAATGCGCCCGCAGAATCTTCTCAATGATGGTAGCCAATGCCGCTCTCCCGGGTCATCCGTTGATTAACAAAGAAAATGGTGCAATACTCGCGCCAAGTCCTCACGAGGAGGAGAGTCGCATACTTGATCAGTTGCTATAACTTTTCCTAACCTTCGCCTGCCACTATTCAAGTGTCCGTCAAGGAGGCCGATAGAGGAGAGGAAGTGCAATCAGGGGTGCCTTTCGCGATATGCGGATGTCCTGGAAGGCAAAGATCGCTCCACCTGGGAAACGCGGATGGCCAATGAACTATTCCAATGCCGACCCGCCGGGACTGCTGACCGCCGCGCAGGTCGTTTCGATGACGGGGGTCAGCAAATCGACGCTGCGGCATTGGGAGCGTGAATTCCGCGACTTCCTTGAGACCGCTATCGAAGAACAAAACGGCCGACGCCTCTTTCGAGCCGACGCCGTATCCAAGATAGAGAGAATAAAAGCCCTGGTGCTGGAGCAGGGACTTACCCTTCAGGGAGTTCGCAAGCATCTCCAGTCACTTGCCACAGACAAGCGAACACTTCCCTTGACGGCAGTCGAAGAGAAAGCACGGCGATTGGCTGATATCGTTACCGACCATATCATCAAGCGCCTTTTCACATCGGTGAAGCAGGAGTAACATACTGACGGCGGTTTCGGCATATCATAGCCAAACCGTCGGCAACCGGAGCAACCCACACGGAACGGCCCCGTAAGTTTCCAAACCCCTTGCAAGCGGGGCCGTGGGCCAACGCGGCGCGGCAGAGATTATCCACCTCTGCCGCGCCAAACATCCCGCATTCCGACTACATCCCTCGTAACACTAACCGACGCCGGACGATTCATCCGATTCTTCCGTCTAATCCAACTTATTCAGTGTTTCTATTCACCGGGCACCCGTTGCTGAGGATGGTCTGGCTGTGCCTGCTGTTGGCTTGTTCGCAAGCCGATGCGCCTCGCGCCGGTGCCTTAACAAATAATCGCAAACTGATGGTCGCTCCTGAATTCCCAGCTGGACTCGATTGGGTCAACACACCCGGTCCGATTCGACTCTCAGACCTCAAAGGCAAGGTCGTCCTGCTCGACTTCTGGACATACTGTTGCATCAACTGCATGCACATCATACCTGACCTGAAGCGACTCGAACGGGAGTTTCCCGTCGAACTCGTCGTGATCGGGGTGCATAGCGCCAAGTTTACACAGGAGGGCCGCACCGAAAACATACGTCAAGCCGTCGCGCGCTACGAAATCGAACACCCCGTGGTGAACGACTACCGCTTCGTAGTATGGCAGTCTTACGGCGCCAATGCCTGGCCTACTGTCGTCCTGATAGATCCCTTGGGCCGGATTGTGATGCAGGCGGCTGGAGAAGGTGTCTATGCTCGCTTTGCCGAACCGATCCGCAAGTTGGTGGTAGAGTATAGCAAGCAAGGTGTTCTGACTCGGGACCCTTTGAAGTTGACAGCCGGTGGACCTTCGCCAGCTGCACGAGCATTCTCCTTCCCGGGCAAGGTGACCGCTGATGAGACCGGCCGTCGCCTCTTCATTTCGGATCAAAACAGGAACCGGATAGTCATCTGGGATGCGCAAAATGAGCGAGTCATCGACGTAATCGGATCCGGTGAGACCGGACTGAAGGATGGTCAATTCGAATCGGCAACCTTCAATCATCCGCAGGGGATGACTTTGGTCGGTGATCGTCTCTACATCGCCGATACCGAGAATCATGCCATCCGGGAAGCGGACTTAACGTCCCGAATGGTAACGACGCTGGCGGGGAATGGATCGCAACTTCTATGGCCTCGGGGCGGTGGGAAGGGGAGCGAGACGGCCCTCAGTTCACCTTGGGATATAGTGCATCGAGACGGCCTTATCTATATTGCGATGGCTGGAACGCATCAGATCTGGACTCTGAGGATCGCCGACGGATGGGTCGAGCCTTTTGCCGGATCTGGCAGGGAAGGGCTGCACGATGGACCCCGACTGGCTGCGGCTTTAGCCCAGCCGAGCGGTTTGGCGCTTCTTGGCGACCGAATCTACTTCGCAGACAGCGAAGTCTCGGCTATTCGATTTGTAGAACTTGGTGATGGAGGACAGGTCGGCACTGTAGTAGGAGAAGACCTCTTTGAGTTCGGTGATCGTGATGGCATCGGTGACGCTGTCCGTCTGCAGCATCCTCTCGGCATCGCCACCGATGGGAAGGTCCTCTATATCGCTGACACCTATAACAGCAAGGTCAAGATCATCGACCCGTCCGACCGATCCAGCCGAACGCTCTATGGCAATGGCGAACCGGGACTTGCCGACGGTGAAGGGAAGATGGCCCGCCTTTACGAACCGGGTGGCATCGCCTGGGCTGCGGGGCGACTCTACATAGCCGACACCAATAACCACCTCATCCGTTCTGCCGACCCATCCGGGCGCGAATTGACAACATTGCAGATCGAGGTGTCTGCACGGTCTGCTGTCACCACACTCAAACCCGACACTTTGGATGGATTGTCAGTCGGCGAAGGTAAGGGGGCGCTTGTTTTGCGAATCTCGCTGCCCACAGGTATGAAACTGAACGATGGTGCGCCAGTAGTAGTTACGCTGACTGATGGTGGAGGAGTCATCGATTTGCCAACCGGCACAAGCCGCGAATTTCGTATCGACGAACTGTTCGAACTGCCGGTAGTTTGGATGTCCGGCAGGGGAGTAATGTCGCTTGAGGTAAGCTATGTTTATTGCGGTGAGATCGATCCGGACCTTTGCTATCCCGGCCATCACCGGATCGCGCTTCCGGTCGATGTCGTCGAAACTGGAGTCAGTCGCGCTGCTTTGACACTTAAGCCCAGACCCAAAATGTGAAACGCCCGACCGGCTGGTCAGGCGTTTCCAAGCGATCCTCATCCATGTGGAGACGCCGGGAATCGAACCCGGGTCCGAAGGCACGGCTCAAGCAGTCACTACGAGCGTAGTCAACCTTTGAGTCTCGAGGTCATCCCGCGGATTGACGCGACAGCATGACCTCCAGCAGCAGGATTACTGCAGATGCGCCCTGCGGCGCAACGCATCCGAGGATCGCCGGATGAAGCCTCGTCCGACACGGCGACCAGCGGCGGAGAGGCGTGCTGCACTAATTTAGGTTAGGCAGCGAGTGCATACGAGTAATCGTTGGCACTTGTGGTGTTCAGCCTTTTGGCGGGGTGACCGAAACCCCCGGCTCGCGACTACAGGCACCGACTTGCCCCCGTCGAAACCAATCGTCCCCATTGACTTTGTCATTGCCGAGCAACAGCATGACAAAACCAGTTTCATCTTCTGTCTGCACATACATGATACGAAATCAATCAGCAAAAGTCAACTCCTCCTCCATCAGCATCTGCGATCTACCGGCTCGAGTGCTCTATGTCGAGAATGTCATCCTTTCCAGCATAGGGCTTGGTCTCAAGTTTCACAATGCGTTTCATCTGCTCGATTAGCGAGACCATTCGCTCGACCGCCGGATTAATGCGGGAAGCGAGAAGCCGCAATTCGCTCTCGATAAGTTCTGGTCGAGTGATCAACTCTGCAATGGTCACCAATGCTTGCAATGGTTGCGACAATTCATGCGCCAGCCCACCGGTGATTTGACGGACAGCGTCGAGTTTCTGAGCCCGGACGCGTTGCTCCTCGAGTTGCCGTTGGTCGGATACGTTCCGCGAGGCCGCAAGGAGGACATTTCGTCCGTTAAGTTCTGCTGACGAAACCGTAACCTGTACCGGCACCTTTCGGCCGTCGCGAGTCAGATTGATGCCATCCAACACCCCAATTCCATCGCCTATTCGTTTAAGGTCGTCATACATCGCATCCCATCGCTCTTCGGGGGTCAGTTGTTGAATTGGCAAACCGATCAATTCCCTCCGGCTGTAGCCGAGTTGCCCGGCGGCGGCATTGTTCGCGTCGATGACCTTTAGTGTGCCGGCATCAATGATAAATGTTGGATCACCTGATCGCTCGAAGAGTAGCCGGTATCGCGTCTCCAGTTCGATCACTGCACGGTTAAGGGATACGCGGTGAGACATATCGCTTACGATCCACATCAGACCGATGCGCCGGAGATTCTTGTCTTTGATAACCGTCACCCCATGGAGTGCCGGGAAGAGGTCCCCTGACCCGCGTCGCATCATCATATCGAAGTGCAGTGTTCCCAAAGCCTTTAACTTCGATCTGATGTTGCCAAGCACCTCATTGCGTCGCTCCGGCTCCGCAATCAGATCGAATGGCGACTGCCCGATTAGCGCACCTGCGGAAGTCTCGAACATCCGGGCTGCAGCCAGATTGGTGCGGTGGACTGCCATTGTCTCTTCGTCGAGTAGGAATATCGCATCCTCGATCCCGTCGAATACCGCATTGAGTGTTGTGACGATGTCCGAAGGTGTGTCCTGGTCCGGTTCGTCTTGAGTTTGCACTACATTGACGAGACCGATGACGACCCGCTCGACTCCTGTTCCAACAACCGTAAGTATCAACTCCCGGCGATCCTTGGCACCCTCAACCTTAATCAACTGAAAAAGCGCACTTCCATTTCCATTGGAGATAAAGTGCCCGTATCGTCCGCGATCTGATGGTTCAATCCAGTTATATAACCTATCAGTGACTTCGCGAGCATACAGTTCTGTAGTCAACCGCAAGCCTAACAACTCAATCCAAACAGTTCCCGCGATGGCAATCCGTTCGCCGGTCAGGACGATCATCTCCCGATTTACTATACGACCGGTATCCGAACTGGTGAGGTCACTATCATCGGGCACTTCAGCGCCATAAGTATTGGGAGAATTGATCATAGTCTTAAGAAGTGCTTCCGCTATCACTGCGTAGCCGTCGTCGAGCCGCTTCGATGAGTGGACTCTCTGGATACTCCAGGATTAAGGTTTCCAAATACCGGCGGCCGCGTTTTAGGTCGTTCAATGCCTCGACGGCAATCCGACCGGCTTCGAAGAGCGCCTGATCAGGTCTCAGCGATCCTGTGCCAATCTTCACTATCCGGTCAAGCGCTTCAAGCGCAGCACGATGATTGCCGCGCATTTCTTCCATCCTGGCTACCATCCTCAATGCAGACTCGACAACTCGCGGCGCGTTCCCTTCGGCTGAAATCTCCGTCAAACTGCCGATAGCCTCATCGATGCGTCCAATGAAATTGAGCAAGTCGCACCGACCTAATGCAGCAAGTGATGTGGAATCTTCTGTAAGGTCGTCGATTAAGGTCATCAACTCAAGCGCATCGTTGGCTTCCACCGAAGCGGGTTCTGCCATCACTAACTGGGCGGCTTGCTGGCGAGCGTCGGTTGGCTTTCCGGTACGAAAGTAGAGGCGCGCCAGTTCGAGTCGGGCGCGGGTTGCGCCCTGTGCTTTGCGTCCGGTATTGCGAATGATGGCTTCAAGTCTGGAGCGGGTCTGCGCGAAGTCCCTTTCGTGCAGATATGTCAGAGCGATGTCGATTTCAATCTCGCCGGGATCGTCGATCGAACTGCCGGAGATCTTCTTCAATATTGCCAGAGCCGCTTCGAACCTTCTGCGGGCTTCAGAAGGCGGTCTGCCGATCTGCAATAACAACGTTCCCAGTTTGCGCTGAGTCGTAGCCAAAAGATCGGGCGTCGCCCCAGGAATTAATGCTGCTTCATATGCCGTCAGAGCACTGTCAGGCATACCCATTGCCTCATAGCAGGAGCCTCGTCCCACTTGAACGCGGGATATGATGTCAGCCGCTGCTGCATCGTCAGCAAGCATATTTAAGGCCGAAAGTGCTAGCGAAAACTGCCTCTCGTCCGTCAACTGCCGGGCGACATCGAGAAACTCCCCGGCGGAGATGGCCTTGGCGCTGTAGAGTCCAGCATAGGCTTCGAGCGCAGGTCCATAGTTGCGCGCCCGAAACTCAAGCCCGGCTTGAAGTTGCCGAATAAGGAGTGCAGTGGGCCCATCGGATCGGCTTGCTGCCTGTTTCAACACTTTGCGAACGATATCTCCTGCCTCCGGGCGCTCAGCATAGTCTGCAATAACGCCGGTAATATAAGGTATTCGGTCCGGTGATTCGCGGATGCAATTGATGTTCTCGACAGTAGCGCGCTCCCAGTCCATCCGGGATTCAGCCTGAAATGCGATTTCTTGCGCAAAGAGCAACGGATTGCCCATTTCCCGGCGTCCCCGCTCGAGAACCGCAAGCGCTTCGTCCGAATGCCGACGCGAATAGAGAATGCTCGATATGCTGCGATAGACGTTTTGATTGCCTTTGTGTTCCACCAGTGCTCGTTCGACGGCTGTCAACGCATCAGATGTTCGCTCGGCAGCAAGCAACATCTCAATCCGGTCTGCCACCACCATCGAAGGCTCGAACCGCGCCCCCATAACCGACTTTCCGGTGCGCTCACCACCCACCCGTTCGATGAATGCCAGACCTTCATCGAACCTTCGCAATTGGATGAAGTTGCGTTTAAGGCCGCTATAGGCTGAGTAATCGCCCGGTCGCTTGTCATAGACGAACTGCCAAAGTTCGAGCGCCCGAGCGTAATCGCCTTCGTTTTCAGCCTGACGAGCCAGCCGGGAAGCGCGCTGAATCTCCTGATTCAACGCTGCATCCTCAGGCTTTACCTCAACCGATGGAGTGCGGTTCGGATTGGATGCCGGTGGTATTGGTGCAGGAGTCGGCGGTTTAGCCAATACCTGCGATGCCGGCATCAAAGCCACTATTAGCCAGGCGGTGACCAGGAGGAAACCTCGCACGAGTGTCAGGGGCGCAACACGTTGCGCCCCTGTGCCAGACTTCACCATTCCGACTCGGCTCGACATCTATCCTTCAAAGGTCTCGAGGATTTGTCCTAACCGGGACATAAACCTCCCGGCCAGCGCTCCGTCGATTAACCGGTGGTCGTAGGAAAGCGACATCACCATGATGGGCTTGATGGCAATATGATCGCCTTCCTCTGTTTCGACCACGACCGCACGTTTCTTGATGGCACCGGTGCCAAGAATCGCCACCTGCGGTTGGTTGATGATCGGCGCCCCGGAGACGTTCCCGAAGACGCCGACGTTGGTGATGGTGAAGGTCCCACCTGAAACGTCGTCGGGACTCAACCGGTTGCTGCGTGCCTTATCTGCGAGGTCGTTCAACCCCTTGGCGATTCCGGTCAGGGAGAGCGCATCGACGCCTTTGATAACCGGCACAATCAAACCACCGGACGGTAGTTCGACTGCAAAGCCGATGTTGATCGCGCGGCGGACGATGATACTGTAGCCATCGACCGAAGCGTTGATGTAAGGGAATTCTCTCAGCGCCCGTGCCGCTGCGTGGATGAAGTAGGAGGTGTAGGTGATGTTGACCCCCTCCTGGGCTTTGAAGGCATTCTTGATTCCCTCACGGTGCCGGACGATGCGGCTCATATCGACCTCGGCGAACGAGATGACGTGCGGCGAGGTCTGCTTGGAGCGCACCATGTGGTCGGCGATGGCGCGACGCATGCGGTCCATCTCGACCACTTGATCGCCCGCCCCGACCCAGACCTGACCGGACGGTGCCGGAGAAGGCGCTATCGCAGCAGGTGCGATTGAGGGGATGACCGGTGATGACGCCGGCGCAGCCCGGCTGACCACCTTTGCCACCGGTGCCGGAGCAGGTGGAAGTGCTCGGGCGTTCTTGCGCTCCTCAATGTAGGCGAGCAGGTCTTTCTTGGTCACGCGTCCGCCATCGCCGGTGCCTACGAGGGCCTGCAGTTCGTTCATCGAGACGCCTTCATCGGCGGCGATGCGTTGCACCAGTGGCGAGAGGAAGTTCGATGTCTTCGATACGGGCGGATGGGAATCCGCCCCTACGGTTGCGCTTCCAGCCATAGTGGGAAGGGGAGCTGCGGGCGTAGTCCCCTCACCGCTCCGCTTGAACTCCCTCACCGTGAACCCGCCTTCCGCCGAGCCATCGTGCGGCGACGACTCTTGCGCCGGAGGCCTTCCTGCCGCTACCGGCGGCTCTTCCACGGACGAGGCCGCCCGGACCGGTTCGGCAGCGGTCCCGGAGACTTCTGCTCCGGCCTCGGTCTCGATTACGGCGAGAGGCGTCTTTATAGCAACGGTCTTGCCCTCTTGCACGAGGATATCGACGATAGTGCCCGTGGCGGGGGAGGGAATCTCGGAATCGACTTTGTCGGTGGAGATTTCGAGGATGTCTTCGTCGCGTTCGACCTTGTCGCCGACGCCTTTGCGCCATTTGACGATGGTGCCTTCCGCAATCGATTCCCCCATCTGGGGCATGATCATTTCAACTTTCATAGGACTCTATGGTAAGTTCGGGTATTGGTTGACAGTGTTATGAAGGTGTCATTCCCACGCTGGCGGGACTGGAACAGGGACGCCTATGGCGGACAATCCATTCTCCGCATCATTCCCGCGCAGGCGGGAATCCATTTTATCCCGTCGCCTCGCGCCCGGCTGCCGAAGAGGACGATTTTGATCGGATCGACGGCTTCGACGATGCGGGCGGTGATGGCGGGGGTGAGATCAAGCATATTCCAAAGTATCTTGATTTACCTTCTTCCCTTGCACGTGCAGGGCGTCGGCGCAAAATTCAAGACCGTTCGGCCAGAGCAGTGACCTGCCTCGCTCGGTGATGCGAACCTGGCGGAGGAAATTTGGGTCGGCGAGCGGTGCAGCCAAATTACCCCGAGAAATGACCTCATTTAAATCCTTTATGAGGGTTTCGCCATCGCTAAATTCAACAGCGAGGCTCCTTCCGGGGAGAGATTCAATACTGACTATACGATGTAACATTCTTTATTCCAATGGCTTAATGGATTTTTGAATTTTATTCGCGTGCGCAAGATCCCAGTCCTCGGACAATTCACTTAGATGCTGGGCAGCCCATTCCAGAACTAATGAACGCACTCGATGCGGGATCGTTCCCTTGATGATGCGCAAATTCGGAAGCGAGAATTGAGCCGAGTGCTCACCGTATTCTGCGTGAAAATGCGGCGGGAGATGATCGTCGTGATACATCTTTATGACGATTCCGTAGAATCTGGGAAGTTCAGGCATGATTGATAGTGTTTTAGTGCGTCATTCCCGCGCAGGCGGGAATCTATTCTAAGCGTCATTCCCGCGCAGGCGGGAATCCAGATATTAGATATAACGAGTGAGCTGAGATACCTCGACTCGTGCACGCTGGACGCCCTCGTCCGGCGTGTGTTGTGAATTGTGGTGTGTGCGGACGAGGTCGTCCACCCGCCTCTTTGAATCACTTCACCACTACTGCCTTCCGAACGGCTTGAGTGCCGGCGGCATGCAGTTTCAAGTAGTAGATTCCTGCCGGGACTCTGGATGCGTCCCAGACCACCGAATGCGCGCCACCGGTTTGCAAGCCCTCCGCCAACGTCGTCACAAACCGTCCCGATCCGTCATAGACCTTCATCGCCGCCTCCATCGCGGTAGGGAGGGAATACCCTACCCGTGTGGAAGCGTTGAAGGGGTTGGGAAAGGCGGGGTGAAGAAGGAAGGTGGAGGGTGTCAGTTCAAATCGGGAACTGATGCCGAGGGCTTCGGAACAGTCGTAGATGCCAATGTCATTATCCTCTGACAAAACTGCAATGCTGCCGGAAATCATATCCAAATAGTTCCAAAATGCACCGGTATGATATTGAGCAACAATTCGAGGATTTGCAAGATCGCCCAAATCAAGAATGCAAAAGCCTTCCGATCTCATGGCAATAAATGCGGTTCTATTTTGCAAATAGATATCATCCACAATGCCCTGAATGTCCAATTCTCCCATTCGTCTTACGAATCTGTAATCTTCTATATTATATACTGCAATGCCATCATTCTCGATTGCTGCACATAACAGATGGCCATCCGCGGCAATCGCACTTACGCGGCCTTGCGTACGTAAATGCGATAAACGGAACAATGGTGGCCGGGCCAGCCTATCATATATTTCAAACCCGGAGTCACCACGACAAACTGCAAGATAGTCACCAGCCATTGTAATACCATTGATTTTTGACACACCAATGCTCTCAATCAGCATTGGATTTCTAGGATCAGATATGCCACATATACCTATGGCGCCTCTCACTCCAATGTATAAGCGTTCAAAATCATGATCATATGCATTCTTAAATCCTCTTGATAACTCTCCAAGTGACAACGAGCCTACAGTGGTCATCTGCATAGGATTGGAGATGTCGACAACTCTTACCGATCCTCTATAACCACTCGTATAAGCATAGTTTCCATTGACAGAAATGCTATTGACATCACTAAGCATCAGCGCACTTGCAAATCGGGGCTGATGTGGACTTCGAATATCAAAGGCTCGCACACCAAAATATTCCTCGGCTACCAAAGCAAACTCTCGGTAAGATACGACATCACAGAATCGTCTTACACTCTGAATTCTACCAAACATCTGAAGCGGATTCTCAGGAGATGTATTAAGAGTCAGTACTTGAGAATCACTATACATCACAAGTGCATCTTGAGCTGGTGACAGGTCGGCAAATATCACATCTGATACTTCACGCATTGCGACCTGATTTGGGTTTGTTGGATCGGATATGTCTATGGCGGCTATTCCGGATGAACTCGCAATGTAAGCAAAATTGTCCTTCAATTCCAAATCGCCAACGGGTATCCGAATGCTGCCTATCAATTCTGGTTGCACATGATTGGCGATGTTCAGCACCGCAAAGCCTATAGAATCTATACTACAATATGCAATTGAGTCCCTAATGACGACGGTGGATACAGAACCATAGGGAGACCACACTCCAGCAATTTCTGGTCTAAGCGGTGCAGAAATATCGACTATTAGTAGCCCATAATTTCCGCATGCCAGATAGGCATATGAGTCGCCTAGTGCTATTTTGGATGGGCTAGTAGGTAAACGCAGAAACCCCGCTGCCACCGCACGGTTTCCATTCGGCACATATAACACTCGGAACATTTCATTTCCTGTAGTGATATATAAATAGCCATCACTATATGACATGTCAGTAATGTAATTAGTTATGTTTAGATATCCTGCGATTATCAGATTACTCGGATTTGAAATGTCGAAAACCTCTATACCACCCCACAGATTTGATACATAGGCAAATTCCAATCCTTTGGCTATCTTGATACCGCATACGGTATCGGATTCCCAAGTACTAGAAATCCTCGGACTTTGTCGATTCGATAAATCCACTGACATAATTCCAGATCCAGTTGCGCATAGTGCGAAATCTCCTGATGCGACAACTCCGCTTCTGGTTGGCGATAACGGCCACCAATCATGATATATCGCCCCTATTTTTCTCACCCCGCTTGAATCCTGCCCCACCGCCTCCTGCCCCCAAAGCGCGAGGATCG